>DAONAB010000057.1:0-5257 GCA_035400805.1 Nitrospira sp.
GTGGAATCTGCCCGGTTGTTCCAGTCCCTGGTACGCGACCCCAAGGCCGAGAAGGTCCATGAAACGGCGTTGATGGGGCTGGCTTACAGCTACATGGAACAAAAAGATATGCGGGCCGCGCGAGCGGTGTTTGAGCGGTACCGACTCGAATTTCCTACCGGCCGATTCTCCGGAGACGCCCTGCGGGGAATTTTGAACTCGTTTGAGGGCGAAGGAAATATCGCTGCCCTCCTCAAACTTGGCAAGCAATGGCTGGCTCACAATCCACGGCACCACGACCGCGTGATGGTACAGCTCAAACTCGCGGCGGTGTTGGCCCAGTCAAAACAAGACAGTGAAGCGGCAGCCATCTACGACGGCCTGATCAAAGCCGGGCAGGAACTTCCTGCCCCGGACCTGCTGCGACATGCCGATGTGCTGGCTCGGTTGAAACGCCAGGCACCGGCGTTGGCCATGTATAAGGAGGCTGTCGCCGCCGGACTCGAGCCAGAGCAGGAGGCGTGGGCGCAATTGCAGATGGTTCAGCTGGCCCGCGACACAAAGCGTGAGGATTTTGCGCGCAACGGGCTGCGTGCGCTCAGTGTCAATCCCGACAGCCTCGTTCGCCGCATGGCAGCCATGCTGGACAATGAATTGCCTGAACCACCGGTCGACAAACGGGGGAAAAAACCGTGATCAAGCAGGAGGGTGACACCACCAACAATGACTTGCTGACGCGCGCGTTTCGCGATTTTGATCAAGCTGCAACCGTGCTCCAGCAGTCGTACGACGCATTGACCACGCGCCTGCAGCAGATGGATCTTGAACTCGCGCAAACCAATGCCAGCCTCCGCGAGCATCTGCGTGAAACCGAGGACATGCGCGCGCATGTGACGGCGATACTGGAATCATTGGATACCGGCGTCATCGTGGCCGATTCACAGGATGTTGTGGTGCGGTGCAATCATTCCACGGAGCAACTGCTGGGCGTGCCGCAGGCGCAACTGCAAGGGCGCCATGCCAGCGCCGTATTGGCAGAGATCCGCAAGGACCATGGAGAGTATCCCCTCGTGCTCCCTAGCGGCGTCACTATTGCCCTGACACAAACCGACCTCACCGACGAATCCGGCCACTTGATCGGCAAACTCGTGCTGATTCATGACGTCACGCGCATTCGCCAGCTTGAAGATCGTTTACAGCGGCGCAACCGGTTGGAAGCGATGGGGCAGATGGTGGGCAGTATCGCGCATGAGATTCGAAATCCCTTAGGCAGTGTCGAATTGTTTGCATCGATGCTGCGCAAGGATCTTCGCGACCAGCCCCAGTTGCGCAGTTATGCGGAACATATCTCCATGGCGGTTCAGTCTATGGATCAGCTCTTGTCCAACTTGCTCGTCTATACCAGGCCAGACTGTTCGCGGCGTGGATGGCATGAGACGGAAGTCCTGATACGGGAAGTGCTGACACTGGCCAGTCATGCCATCCCCCCGGGCTCGATCGAGGTCCGGTGCCAGGTACATCCGCTGGTGCCGCAGCTGTGGTGCGATGGCCCTAAAATGAAGCAGGTGCTCTTAAATCTGGTCTTGAATGCGGTTCAGGCCATGCCGAAGGGCGGAGCGCTCACCCTGACAGCTTGTCCAGCGGCTTCCGAAGCGCCGGAGTCGCCTGCCGTGCGCATCACGGTAAGCGACACCGGGACGGGCATTCCGCTCGAATTGCAGTCGAGAGTGTTTGATCCGTTTTTTACCACAAAAGATCAGGGGACCGGTTTGGGCCTCGCCATTGTGCATGCGTTGGTCGAGGCTCACCACGGGCGAATCGATGTAGAAAGCAGCCCGGGGCACGGCACCTCGTTTCTCATCACCCTGCCGCGAGGCCCTATGCAGACTGCCTCGTCATCTGTTCCGCTTGTGACCGTGTCCGACCGTCCGGAGAGTGCACGTGAGATAACGGGTGTCACCGAAGAAAAGAGGTACGAATGAGCGCGCAACCAGCCTTACAGGGACCTTCAGCTGCAGCCGAGGAGGCCCGCATGGTCTTGATCGTCGATGATGAACCATCGATGCGGACGGCGCTGGCGGAAACGGTGCGTCGAATGGGGTACCAAGTCCGCAGTGCCATCGATGGGGCGGATGCGATCGAGCAGGTCGAGCGGTTGAAACCCTGGTTGGTGGTGACCGACTTGAAAATGCCGCGCCTGAACGGGCTCGAACTTGTCAAAGCGCTCAAACAGAAAGCGCCCCACACCTTCATCATTCTCATGACTGCGTACGGCACTGTCGAAACTGCCGTGGAGGCGATGAAATATGGCGCGAATGATTATATTTTAAAACCCTTTTCCACCGATCTGCTCGAGCGGGTGATCGTCAATCTACAAGCCACCACAGAGCCGGATGATCAGACTGCTCCTGCAACATTGGAAGCGCGCGCGATCCTGACGCAGGACCCCGGCATGATTCGGCTACTCACGACATTGGAAGGCGTCGCCGCCAGCCAAGCCACGGTTTTGATCAGCGGCGAAAGCGGCACGGGAAAAGAGTTACTCGCGCGCTACATTCATGCGAGAAGCCCCCGCGCGCATCGTCCCTTTGTGGCCCTCAATTGCGCCGCGCTTCCGGACAGTTTGCTGGAGAGCGAGTTGTTCGGCCATGAGCGGGGCGCATTTACCGGAGCGCTTCAAAAAAAGTTGGGCAAGTTTGAAATGGCCCATACCGGCACGCTGTTTCTCGATGAGATCAGCGAAATGAATTTGGGCCTGCAATCGAAACTCTTGCGGGTATTGCAAGAACGTGAGGTCGATCGCATCGGGGGCCGCGAACCGGTCCCGGTCAACATCCGTGTGATCGCAACGACGAATCGCTCGCTCTACCACGAGGTGACACAAGGGCGCTTCCGGGAGGATCTCTTTTACCGTTTGAATGTCTTTCCGGTGACGGTGCCGCCGCTCCGCGAACGACCGGGCGACGTTCCACTCCTTGCACGGCATTTTCTCCGCTCGTCGGCGCAGCGCAACGGCCTGACCGTTCCGACCCTGTCCGAACGTGCCATCGCGGATCTCCAGCAGCGGACCTGGAAGGGGAATGTGCGCGAGCTTGAAAATGTCATGGAACGCGCCATTTTGGTGACAACCGGAAACGCGGTTGACGTCGATCACTTGATGCCGGGGGATGGAACGGTTCCCATGCAACCGATCGAAACCGTGGAAACACTGGTCGCCCCGTCGGCCCACGGATCGCTGTGGGAAATGGAACGGGACCTGATCTTCAAGACTCTGGCACGAGTGAAAGACAATCGTACCCATGCCGCCAAGGAGTTAGGGATCAGTATCCGCACGTTGCGCAATAAATTACGGGAATATCGTGATCTCGGCTATCAAGTGGAGGCGGAGAAATCCTGAATCCAATCACGCGCCACTGGGCAAAATTTTCCCCCTCGAGACATATTTGCCTGGTGAGGCCTGAACGGGGATCGGCAAACAGATGCGGGAGATGCCAGGGAACTCTCGATCCGTACGGGGTACATAGCTTGCACCGTTGAGGACCGAACTTTCTACGGAGTGTGGACCATGACAATTTTTGACAGGACCATGCAGCTGCTCGAACGTTCATTGGATCTGCGCGGAGCCCGCCAGCAGGTCATCGCCGCGAATATTGCCAACGAAGAAACGCCAAAGTACCGCGCCACGGATTTGAACTTCGGTCAGGCCCTGGCGAATGCGCAGCAGGGCAAACTGCCGATCACCCTGGTCTCAACCCATCAGCAGCACATCGGGCCGAAGGGCACTGGTTTTCAACGAGTGCAAGGTCGCATCGAAGAAGTGCCCGCCGGCGATCTGCCGTTAGATGCCAACTCGGTGAACATCGAACTGGAAATGGCCAAGATGTCGGACAATGCGCAGCAGTACAACACGTCGGCAACCATCATTAGTATGAAATTCAAAGGCCTTCTCAATGCCATTCGTGAAGGACGGTAGCCGCTTCCACGAGACACTAATGCGATGAGTCGGGTCACGGGCGAACCATAACGAGGTGTGTGATGGATTTATCAGATAGTCTCGCCGTCTCCGTATCGGCGCTCGATGCACAACGCCATCGGTTGAATGTGATTGCCAGCAACCTGGCAAACGCACAATCCACCAAAACCAGTGCCGGGGGGCCGTATCGTCGCCGTGATGTCGTGTTTCAGGCGGCACCCGTATCATCAGCGTTTCAGAAGGCGTTCACTCAGGTGTCTAAAGGGGCCGGCCGACATGCCTTGGATGGGGTGAAAGTCGCGCGGGTCATCGAAGATCAGAAACCGGGTCAGACGGTGTACGACCCCCGCCATCCGGACGCTGACAAGAAAGGCTTTGTGACGATGCCGAACGTGAACGTCATGGAAGAAATGGTCAATATGATCGGTGCATCTCGGGCCTATGAAGCCAATGTGCAAGCCGTCAACGCGACCCGTACCATGTGGAATCGCGCGCTGGAAATCGGGAGGTAGTCATGTCCGATCTGCACGTCGCAGCTGCCAATCTCATCAAGCCGATCGAAGCGCCCGGGCTCCAGCAAGCGGGGTCTGCCGGCGAGGCCGGGGGCGCCAACTTTTTGGGGTCATTGAAAGAAGCCATCGGGCATATCAACGACGCCCAAACAGGGGCGAGCCAGGCCGTGGAGTCGTTGGTGACCGGGCAAAACACGAACATTCACCAAACCATGGTGGCGCTGCAACAGGCGGATGCCTCCTTTCAGCTCATGATGCAGGTGCGAAACAAACTCGTGACGGCCTACGAAGAAATCCAACGGATGCAGATTTAGCGAACAGTCTTCCGCGCGGCTCTCACGCATAAAGGATTGCACCGCATATGTTCTCAAAATTCAGCCAGTTCACGATCAATCAACGGTTCATCATTCTGCTCGCCCTGGCGGGATCCATAGCCGGCCTGGTGGCTGTGACGCTCTGGACTCAACAGCCGGACATGCAGGTGCTCTTTGCGAATCTGGCTACCGATGATGCCGCGGGCATCATCGACAAGTTGAAAGACGCCAAAGTGCCCTATGAGACGACGAACGGCGGGACGACCATCCTTGTGCCCAATGCGCAGGTGCATGACTTGCGACTGGAAATGGCCGGGCAGGGTCTTCCTCACGGCGGCGGAGTCGGATACGAAATTTTCGATCGCACCACCATGGGCATGTCGGATTTTGTGCAGAAGTTGAATTACCGGCGCGCGCTCCAAGGCGAACTGGCCCGCACGATCACCCAGATGCCGGAAGTCGAACGGGCCCGTGTGCAC
>DAONAB010000057.1:5357-10565 GCA_035400805.1 Nitrospira sp.
ACTCAAATGGAATATCAACGGACACTGGAGAAAGACATCGAGACACGCATTCAAACCATGTTGGAACGCATTGTCGGGGTCAACAAGGCCGTGGTCCGGGTGTCGAGTGTGCTCGACTTCCGGAAAATCGAGACGACCGAAGAGCGATATGACCCGAATGGCCAAGTCGTCCGCAGCGAGCAGCGTGGACAGGAAAAGTCCAGCGGCGTCAACGGGACTTCCGGCGGTGTACCGGGAGTGGAATCGAATGTGCCCGGCGGTGCGGAAGGCGAAGGCGGGCAAACGAGTTCGAACAACAATCAAACGAAGAATGAGACGGTCAACTACGAGATCAGCCGGACCGTCTCCCGCATCGTCGAGCCGACCGGTACCATCAAGAAGCTGTCAGTCGCCGTTCTGGTCGATGGGACGTATGAGGGAGGGAAGGCAGGGGAAGGTGCCGCGGACCAACCGAAGAAGTACGTGCCTCGTTCAGACGAAGAAATGAAGCGCATCGAAGAGATCGTCAAGAAAGCCATGGGCTATTCCACTGAACGCCAAGATCAGGTCGAAGTGGTCAGTATCCAGTTCGGACTTGGAGTGGAAGAACCGGTCGGCGCAGGTGTGGAAGCTGCGGCTGACAGCAACAAGGCCTGGATGCCCTATATCCGCTATGCCGTGGGTGGACTGTTGTTCTTCCTGATTCTCTTCATGGTGGTCCGTCCGCTGATGGTCATGCTCGTCCAATCGGCCCCGGCCGCAACCGGCGGCGAGACGCCGGCCCTGCCGGCCTCGGTTGGGCAAGTCGAGGCCGCCATTTCCGGAAAACAGCCCGGTCAGATTCTCGACATGGCGAAAAACAATCCGGCGAACACCGCCGTCGTGGTCAAACAGTGGCTGAAAAGTAACGCGTAACCGATATGGCTGTGAACAAAGAACTCAGCGGCGCACAGAAAGCCGCCATTCTGCTTCGAGCGATCGGCGAAGAGGCCGCAGCCGCGGTCATGAAAACGCTCGACCCGAAAGATATTCGCAAGCTCGGCGAATTCATGAAGGAAACCGCGAATATCACGAAGCAGGAGGAAGATAGCGTGATTGCGGAGTTTGAACAGGCAAGCTCCACCGGCGAGGTGCAATTCGAAGGACGGGAGTTCATGGAAGCCATCCTCAAAAAAGCGCTGGGCCCGGAAAAAGCGGCGCGGATGATGGAATCCCTGAATACGAAAACCTATCCTGGCATTGATGCGTTGAAATGGGTCGATGCCCGTACGGTGGCGCAGATTCTCAAGATCGAACATCCGCAGACCATTGCCGTGTGCCTGGGGCAAATGGAGGCCGAGCAGGCGAGCGCCGTTCTGGCTCTCCTGCCGGTGCATTTGCATGCCGACGTCTCTCTGCGGTTGGCGACCATGCAAGAGGTGCAGCCCGAAGTGCTGGCGGAGCTCAGCGACAGTTTGCAGGAAATTCTGTCGGCTTCGATGGGGATGTCGAGCATGTCGGTCGGCGGAGCCGAACTGATGGCGGAGATTCTCACCCGCGTCGATAAGAATACCGAGGGCGCCATCATGGCGAAGATTACCGAACGCGATCAGGCCTTGGCGGAAAGTATCCGTGCGTTGATGTTTGTCTTCGACGACCTGGTGGATCTGGATTCGCGCGGCATGCAAGAGCTCATGAAGGAGATCAGTAAAGAAGACCTCCCGATCGCGCTACGGGGCGCCACGCCTGAAATTAAGGAGAAGTTCCTCAAGAACATGTCGAGCCGGGCGGCAGAAATGCTCAAGGAGGACATGGAGACACGTGGGCCGGTCAAGGTATCGGATGTCGAGAAATCGCAGCAGAATATCCTCAAAGTCTGTCGCAAACTCGAGGAGGAAGGCCGCATCGTCATCGGAGGCGGCGGAGGCGAGGAGTTATTGTAAATGGGAACCGCAGCCGTGGGCACGGGCGTTTCAAACGCGGCATCGGCCCAGTCAGAGAAGGAGTTGGCGCCGCGGGCCGTCTTGATCGTCGATGACGAGCCGTCCATCTGCCTGCTGCTGGCTGAGATGCTGGAGCCCACGGGGCATCCTGTGCTCACCGCCGGCTCCGTTCAGGAAGCGCTGAGTCATCTCCGGACACGCTCGATTGCAGTCGTGATCGTCGATGTGCAGCTCGGGGGTGCCGATGGAATCGCATTCCTGCAGCAGGCACTCGACATCGACAATCGCCTGCTCGGAATCGTGATGACGGGCCACGGCAATATCGAGCTGGCCGTTCGAGCCATGAAATCCGGGGCGGCGGATTTCCTGACCAAACCGTTTCAAGTCGAATTGGTCAGGCTGGCGGTCTCCAGACTCCTCGAACTCTACCGGCTACGGCAGGAAAATACCGTGCTCACCCGCACATTGATTCGATCCGGCAACATTCAATTGCGTCCGGTCCCACTGGCTGATTTCAGCCGCGGTAATAGACCGTTTGGCACCGAGGATCTCACCGAGTTTGAGCGGGGAGTGGCGGAAGGTGAAAAACGTTCGACCGAACGAGTGGCTGCCGCTCGCCAGCGGGAGCAGAATCTCGTAACGTCCCTGATGACGCGTCTGGAAGAAACCTGGCAGAGCCTTCATGAGACGGTCGAAGAGGAAATCGCCTCGCTCTCCTTTATGATCGCACAGAAGGTGGTGCGGGACACCGTCACCGAAAAACGCGACCTGATCGCGGCGCAAGTTCGAACCGCGCTCGCCCATCTGCATGAGAGCGGTCTCGTGCGCGTGCGGGTGCATCCCTCGGATCTCGCGGTGCTCGAATCGGCACGAACGGCACTCAGCCAGACGCCTCATGGGATGTTGACCTTAAAGTTCGAGACCGACGCCGCTGTCAGTCCTGGTGGATGTTTCGTTCAAGCGCAGAGCCTGTTGATCGATGCGACTTTGGACACGCAGTTGTTGCGGCTGGGCGAAGCCTTACGAAAGCGGGACGCCGGTGAAGCTTAGCGAACGGTTGGAACAGGTCGAACCTTTATCGGTCACGGGCAGGGTCGCTCAGGCCGTCGGTATCGTCATTGAAGCGTCGGGGCCCTTCACTTCTGTCGGGGAGGTCTGTGAAATCACCCGCGAGGGCGGCCACGGCTCCGTGATGGCGGAAGTCGTAGGGTTTCGGGAAGATCGCGTGTTGCTCATGCCATTGGGGGAAATGCAGGGGATCGGACCAGGCAGTCGCGTGGTGATGAAAGGCCATGTCGCATCCGTACCCGTCGGCCCTCAGATGCTCGGGCGTATTTTTGACGGTCTCGGACATCCGTTGGACGGACTGCCGCCGCTGCGCAGCGACGTGCGTGTTCCCTTGTACGCAGCACCACTCAATCCCTTGCATCGGGCCAGAATCACGCAACCCGTCGATCTTGGTATTCGAGCGATCAATGCCTTGCTGACCTGCGGCCAAGGCCAGAAGATCGGGGTGTTCGCGGGATCAGGCGTAGGGAAAAGCGTGCTCCTGGGCATGATCAGCCGGTATACGCAGGCGGATATCCGAGTCATCGCGCTGGTCGGCGAACGGGGGCGTGAAGTCAAAGAATTTCTCGAACGTGACCTGACTCCTGAAGCGAGAGCCCGTTCTATTGTTGTTGTGGCGACATCCGATCAACCGCCGCTGGTTCGGATTCGTGGCGCCCTCGTCGCGACCGCGATTGCGGAATATTTTCGCGATTGCGGCAAACATGTCCTCCTCATGATGGACTCGCTCTCACGATTAGCGTACAGCCAACGTGAAGTCGGTTTGGCCATCGGGGAACCGCCGACGACAAAAGGCTATACGCCGTCCGTCTTTGCCGTCTTGCCGAAACTCCTGGAGCGGGTCGGGCCGGCACAAAGCGGGGGCAGTATTACCGGCCTCTACACCGTGCTGGTCGACGGCGATGATCTCAACGATCCGGTCGCAGACGCCGTACGATCAATCCTTGACGGACATATCGTCCTCTCGCGGGAACTCGCCGCGCGCAACCATTTTCCCGCGATCGACATTCTGCAGAGCACCAGTCGGGTGATGCGGGACATCGTGACGCCTGCGCACTATGCCGCCGCGCGGCTGGTCCTTGAACGCACGGCGCTGTATCGGCGATCGGAAGATCTCATCACGCTGGGTGCGTATAAGCCGGGTACGAGCAAAGAACTCGATAAAGCCGTGTCCGCTCATGACGGGATCACGGCGTTTCTAAGGCAGGAAACCAAGCAGCCGGTCGGATTGTCGCAATCAATCGACGCGCTCCTGGCACTGGCAGGGACGATTCAATGAACGTGACGGTTCTGAGAACCTATGCGGTGCAATTCGAAGAGGTGGCCAAGCTTGAGCTCGCGGAGCTCAGTCATGCCCTGCAGCAGACGGTGAGTCGAATGGCCATGCTGGAGTCGCGAGCGAAAGAGGATGCCGACCGGTATCTGCTCCAGGTCCGTGCAGGCAGCACCGTGGACCAAGTCTATGGGCACCTCGATGCCATGGATCAGGCCATTGCGGCACGGAAAGGTTTGGAACAGACCCTGGCGGCGGAACAAACGAAGATGGAACAGAAGCGCGCTGAACTGCTCGAGGCGATGCAATACCGCAAGAAACTGGATCTTCTAGAGGCTCGCGCCGCGCTGGACTTGCGGCGACGCCGCGAGCGGCAGGATCAGCAATTGCTCGATGAACGCGCCTGGAGACGAAGCCCTCTGCACAAGGGAGAACGGGCATGACGCAGACCGGGAGCGGCGCTGATCAGGGGTGGTATGGTGGCGTGACCGCACCGCTGCTTGTGGGGGTATTCTTACTCGCAGTCGTCCCGACTACCCATGCGGCAGAAGAAGCCAAGCCGGCCCCTGCGGCCCAGCCAGAAGACCCGAAACCCGAGAGTGTGAAGAAAGACGTGCAAGGGCCGGCCACCAGCGCCCCGCGTGAGATCTACGAGATGTTGGAGCAACGCAGACGCCTCTTAGACAAGCGTGAGACGGCCGTACGCGGGTCGGAGACCCATCTCTTGGAACTCAAGGCGGAGTTGGAGCAAATCGTCACGCGCCATGAACAAGCGGTAGAGGCGGAGAAAAAGCGCCGCCAGGCCGCTCAGGCGAAGGGGGCGGGGGAGGCGGAAAAGGTGAAAGCGCCGGTTAAAGCCGGGCCCACTGTCAACGTCAATCAAGCGCAACTCGCGAAGATCTACGAGGCCATGCCGGCGGAAGAAGCCGCGGCCAGGTTGGAGCGCATGCCTGAACGCAAGGCGCT
>DAONAB010000057.1:10665-12908 GCA_035400805.1 Nitrospira sp.
CCCGACTGCAGAAATTTCCTTCTCGCGATCCCCCGTTCACTACGTGACCGCAAAAACCCGCGTCAGACGGCATTTTTCATCACGGCCCTCATGGCACGCCCTTTGTAATAGTGCTCACTGTCGATTCATAGGTTCGTCACAGACAGGAATGATATGGCCACTGATATGCAAGCACTTTCCAACGTGTTTCCCAGTCATCACGCACCGGCGGTCCAGGATGCTCGGGATCGTCAGCCGACCTTTCAAGGCGCGGACCCATCTCGTAACTTTGAGTCCATGCTCGAGCGAGCCGAGGCTCGTCAGATGCCGGCCAAACAGGACGCCTCAGCCGTTCGCAGCGGGGAGAAGACAGGCTCGCATGCGCGCCAGGTCGGTCGTTCTGCGCAGGAGTCACCAGACCAATCATCGGATCGATCTGCTGTATCTGAGCCTGATGATCGGACCGCAAACCACAGTGAGCGCGCTGCGGACAAGACCCAACACTCGGCGGATGACTCCGAAGAAAATGTCGCTACGCGAGAAACAAAAAAAGATACTCATGCGCAAGACGTCGTGCCGCAGGAAATAGTGCTCGCTGCGATGATTGCGCCCACCGCTCCGGCACCTACACTTGAACAGCCGGCGCCTCAAGCAGATACGGGAGAAAACCACTCTGAAACAGCCGTCACGACGGTGGCGGCCATTTCACCGACACATGCATCACAGGAAACTACTCCAACCACATCTTCCCCGGCATCTGCTCCTGTAGATGGTGCGGCAATGCAAGGCGTTCCAGGAATGGAATCAGGCGCCGCGGCAGCCACGGGCAAGGAAACGGCCCCGAGCAAGCCAACCGCAGAGAAGGAGACGATGCAGACCGACGCGAAGGACCTGGCATCGATCGCCGGTCATACTCCCGCGCCAGAAGGACAACCGGCAGACCGGGCAAATTCCGATGCAGGCAGTCGAATGGATGCGGACCATCTGAATTCTGCCCTTGCGGCCATGACCGCGTCGAAGCACGACCCTAAGGTGGTGGAGCCGAGCCCGATCGATCACGAAGACCGTTCGACGATTCTCGATGCGCTTGCGCAAGGAACATCGTTGAACGAAGGGCAAGCAGGAGCCAGTACAGGGCACTTTTTGGAGCAGGATGGACAGAGTCTGTCCGATTCCCACGGAGGAACTGATCGTTCTCTTCCGAATCACACGCCCTCGGTCGAGCAGAATGTCCGGCCCGAGTTTATGGACAGGATGAATGATGTTCACCAACCGGCGCCGTCCGTCGGCGAGAGTTCTTTCGGTCGAACCGAATCCGGCCAGACCACCGCGGTGCTCCGGGCTTCCGAATCCGAACGTGTGAGCGAGCTCCGTGGGGCGGCCCCCGTGTCACAAAGCGTCACTTTGGACTTGGACCCGCTGGATATGGGGCCTTTGCGTGTTCGCGTGATGATGAGCGACCAGACAGTGCATGCCCATATTCGCACGGAACACGGCGAGTTGGGTCAGGGATTGTTGCAACAGGGACAATCGTTGGAGTCATCGCTGCGCACGACCGGCCTTGAAATGGGCATGTTGCGGGTCACGGTCGATCAGCAACAGGGCCGGGGAGATAACGCCTGGATGTTTCAACAGCAGCAACAGCAGGGGCGTTCCTCGTCACCGAACATGCCCCAGGCGGCGGCGCGAGAAGATGAACGTGGAGCGAGGGGAGAACGTGGTCTTGGATCGAACGAACGCGTAAGCTTTTTTGCCTGATTGGAGGAACTATGGATATCAGTAAAGTTATTACCCAGACACCGGCGGCAGATCCATCGACCCCGACGACGGATGGACCGAAACCACTCGGCAAGGATGATTTTCTCAAATTGCTCGTCACGCAACTTCAGCATCAGGATCCACTGAAGCCGCTGGAAAACGAGGCGTTTATCGCGCAGACCGCACAATTTTCGCATCTGGAACAAATGTCGAAGCTGGTGACGTTGATGGAGAAAAGCGTGGCGCTTCAAGAGTCGGCCCAGAACAAAACCACCCAGACCGGTACGACGGCAGTCGTCTGATCAAGACCGGCGTGAGTGCCAACCGCATGCGTAGAGCGAAGTAGACAGAGTACGGCAACAAGGAGGAGAGATCATGGGCATTTTAACGTCGATGTTCACCGCGGTGACCGGACTAAGTTCATACGGGAACGCCATGGGTGTCATCGGTAACAATATCGCCAACGTCGGCACGGCAGGGTTTAAGTCCAGCCGGGCGACCTTTTC
>DAONAB010000058.1:0-12799 GCA_035400805.1 Nitrospira sp.
CCACCGTGCAGTTTCTGTATGGTCTGCAACAGCACGGGATCAAGTTGGGGCTCGATACGATTCGCGCCCTGCTCGGGCGGGTAGGGGATCCACATCGTCGATACCCCGTGTTGCACATCGGCGGCACAAACGGGAAAGGCTCGACTGCGGCGATGGCTGCGTCGGTGTTGCAGGCTTCCGGCCATCGAGTGGGGCTCTATACCTCGCCGCACCTAATCGATTTTCGCGAACGGATTCGCGTCAACGGCGAAATGATTCCCGAGTCGCGCGTGATCCATGGAGTCGACACATTGCGCGCCGCCTCCGCGCCCGATCTCGCTCCGACATTCTTTGAGTTCACCACGGCGCTCGCGTTCCACTATTTTTCCGAATGCCAGGTGGATGTCGCCGTGCTCGAGGTCGGTTTGGGAGGTCGGTTCGACGCGACGAATGTCGTGGACCCGTTGGCGACAGCCATCACGACGATCGGACTCGATCATGAGGCCTACCTGGGATCGACGATTGAAGCGATTGCGATGGAAAAGGCGGGCATTCTTAAGCCTCGCGTGCCGGTGGTGCTCGGCCGTATCGGCGAGCCGGCGTGTCGAGTGATCGAAGACCGCGCCGTGGCCGTAGGCGCTCCGGTCTTTCGCCTTGATCGGGACTTTCGTTGTGAAGGAGCCTCACCGGCCGACTGCCACTACACCGGCTTCGCGCTGCGGGCCGAGCATCTGAGATGTCCCTTGCAAGGCCAATTTCAACTCGACAATCTTGCGTGCTCCCTGGCGCTCATCGAACTGGCGCGTGAGCGGGGGATCACTGTGTCCGAGACCGCGCTACGTGCCGGCTTGCAGCAGGTTGCCTGGGAAGGGCGGTTGGAGATTGTTGGCCAGGCGCCGACGGTGATGGTGGACGGGGCCCATAATCCTGCGGCTGCGACGGTTCTCGCTGAATATCTGGCCGAATGGCGACGTGCCAGGCCTGCCGCGCGAATCCATCTGATTGTGGGGATGATGCGCGATAAGCATCCGCGCGAATTTCTTGCGCCGCTCCTGCCGGTGGTCGATGCACTGATCCTGACCCAGGCGGATCTTCCGCGTGCCGCGACCGGGACCGAACTTCGTCTGTTGCTTGAACGCGACGCGCCTTTTGCGCAGGTCGCGACGACCCCGTCGGATGCCTTGGCCATGGCCAAGCATGCAGCCGCTGCGTCCGATCTGATTTGTGTCACGGGCTCCTTGATGCTGGTCGGCGAGATCAAGGCCCTTCTTCGAGGGGACTCCCTCTCACCTGTTCGTGGTTGAGATGGGGCCAGACCGTTATCCGTTTGCAACGTGGCCGCGGCTGATGAGCCGCCTTCCCTCCGCCCTGTTCCTGTCCATTCTCTTCGGTCTTCTTCCGCTCGTCACACCCTGGGCGTGGGGGGAATCGACCGTGACCACCGTTTCACCGACCAACCAGCCCCTGACGGTCACTGCTGAGCGCGTCGATCATCTTCAAGAGCGAGAGGTCTACGAGGCGGACGGCTCCGTCGTGGTGACGCAAGGCAAACTGCGGCTGACCGCCGACCATGTCACGATTAACGCATTGCCCGGCACGCTGACGGCAACGGGTCGTGTGCATTTCTGGGATGCGAGCTCCGATCTCAAATCGGAACGGCTGGAATTAAATGTGAACACCGAAGGCGGTGTCATTGCCAACGGGTCCATGTTTATCCGGCCGAGTAATTCATTCTTTACCGGCCGCAGTATCCGAAGACTGTCCGAGGATCACTACCGGATCAAGGAAGGCACCTTTACGAATTGCGATGCCAAGGAAGGCGAAGTGCCGTCCTGGCGTTTTACCTTCGAGGATCTCGATGTGAACGCCGGGGAAAGCATCGGCATGAAGCGGGCATGGCTCTGCGTGCGCGATACTCCGGTCATTCCTGTGCCGACCCTGACGTACCCGCTCAGCAACCGGCATAGCGGGTTTCTCGTTCCGACGCCCGGCTACGACAACCGGTTCGGGTTGCACTATCAGCAGGGGTACTTCTGGGCGATCAATCCCAGCCAGGATCTCACCATCGCGCCGTCGTACTATAACAACCTCGGTTACGGCAGCGATTTGACCTATCGCTATTACCTCGATCGGCGGTCGAGCGGACAATGGTTTGCGAGTTTTCTACAGCAGACCAAGTTGCCCAATGTGTCGGGGGTTGATCAGGTCAGCTCGGATGAGCGGCGTCTACGCGGGTTGATCAGCGGCCAGCATGTGCAGCAGGTGACGGAAACGCTCATGGTTCGCGGGCAAGCGTCGTTCGTATCAGACCGGCAGTATCTCCAGCAGTTGAGCAATTCAGGCGCGCAGCGGGCCTCCCCCAGCGGTGAATCGGCGTTGCTGGCCACGCAGCGGCTGCCGTATGGCAGCGCCTATTTTCTGGGGCAATATCTCCAACCGTTGAATTCCGGCGGCCCCGACACGTTTCAACGCCTTCCCGAGGTGGGGTACGTTCTGCCGAACACGTCGCCGTTTGGCCTGCCGTTTCTCCTGAACCTCGACACGAACTTTGTGAATTTCTATCGCGAACAGGGGTTCGCGGTGAATCGCATGGATTTCATGCCGGGAATCACGACGGATGTGCTGGATGTCGGGCATGTGATCGGATTGACCCCGCATTTCAAATTCAAGGAGCTCTACTATACGCGCGGTATTCAAGAGGCCAGTCCGTTGCATCGCGAGACGTTTTGGGCCGCGATGGATGCCACATCCAAATTGAGCCGACGGTACACCGGTGGAGAGGGCGGGAGTTTTCTCCATACGATTGAGCCGAGCGTGATGTATGAATACGTACCGGGCAGCGACCAGAGCAACATCGCGCAGATCGATCAGATCGACGACATCCCGAAGAAAAATTTGCTGACCTATGCGCTCCGCACAAAGTTATTGGAGCAACAGCTCAACGGGCAGAGCTTCAACTGGTTGGATCTGACCGTGGCGCAAAGTTACCACGTGGGGGCGGTGCAGACGCGCGCGCGCGAATTCACGCCCGGCGTATTGCCGTTTCTGGGATCCTTGACACAACCCTTACAGCCGGCGACGGTCGATGTGCAGGGGCGGAAAATGTCGGATATCTGGATGCGCGCGGTCATCGGCAATACGGCACCGGAGTTTTTTCGTCCTCCCGGTCTCAACGAAGCACTCGGAAAGAATCTGACGAGCGGACAAATGCTGCCGCCGACGAATTCCTATCTGCAGGTAGATGCCTTTCTGGACCCGTATCGGGGGACGTTCAGCCAGTGGAATACGGATCTTCGAGTCCAGCAATCGAATTATTGGTACATTGAGGTCGGGCAACGGTTCAGTCACGACGGGAATCGAGTCCGGCGCGGCGATATTTGGAATCCGGTTTCCTTCAACGAAGTCTATGCGCCCACCAAGGAAATTCAGTTCGCGACGGCCGGTGGCGGATTCCGGACGCCCTGGGGGTGGACCGTCGGGGCGAAGGGGTACTACGATGTCAAAGGCGGACGCAGTCCGGAATTCGATGTAGTGGCGCTGTATCAAAATCCGTGTAAGTGTTGGTCCCTCGGCCTGTACTACCTGCAGTTTCCGGATCGGCAGAGTTATTCCTTCATGTTCAGCATGACGGGCATCGGTTGGACGGAGAATTTCGGCACAATCGTGGCCAGGACCATCCTGGGTCCGTTGCTGGTAGGGGATCGTGGTTTGCCGTGGGCCGCCCCGGGTGGTCCCTATGGCCGCGTACAAAATGCGCTCCCTGTGCAGTCGATGCCATTCGGGCGTTATTAGGTTCAGTGCGAGGTGCGCTTTTCTTCGGAGATGCCGGCGCTGTGATCGGAACGAGCCATCCTATTGTCGTCCGGCGCTCTGTTCTTGCGACCGGTCTGCTGCTGCTGGCGATTGTCGGACAGGAACTCTGTCCAGCCAGTCTTAACGCTGCAGACCTTCCGGGGCAGTTAGCGCGCGCGGCCGTATTCTTGCGGGCAGGTGACTATCGTCAAGTGTTGGAGGCCTGTCAGGAGGAAGTGAAGCAGGCGCCCTCCGCTCGGAGTTATGTGTATCTAACCTATGCCTATCATGCGCTTGATGGCTATTTGCAACACCTGGCGAACACCGATCAATGGGTTCGAGTCGAGCAGCTCTATGTGAATTTGTCTACGGGTCGGGTCGAGGATCTGCTTGATCCGCCGGATGTGCTCGCACGGATCGCCAAGGAGGTGATTCAGCAAGCGGTGCAACGGCAGGCGGATGTGACGGCAGCGATGGCCGCGCGCCTGGATGAGTCCCTGGTCAAGCGGCTGTGGCTGGAGCAGACGGCATGGCGACAGGCACGACCGGATGATTGGTGGTCGGGTGCGCCACCCGAATGGCAATGGGGGAGGCCGTGATTTGACTCTCCGCAAAACCATGTTATAGGATGACGAACAGTGCCTGAAGCCGCTTCAGGACATGAACCAGACAGCCGTACGAGGGTAGAGAAGGAGGGGATTGTGGCAGGCGATGCGTTGAAAGCGACTGATGCAACGTGGGATGAGGATGTCATGAAGGCATCCGAATTGGTCATGGTAGATTTTTGGGCCGTGTGGTGTGGCCCCTGTCAGATGGTCGCTCCGATCGTCGATGAACTGGCGACGGAATATGCAGGCAAAGTGAAAGTTCGTAAACTCAATACCGATGAAAACCCGGAAATTGCCGGCCGGTATCAAGTGATGAGCATTCCGACTATCCTGTTCTTTAAGAACGGTCAGGCCGTTGAACGGTTGGTCGGTGCGCGTCCCAAACGCCAGTTCAAAGAGATCATCGATACGCTCCTTGCTCAACATTCCGGCGCCGCCTAGCGCCAGACTCTCAGCGGCATGCTGACCGAGCTGCGCATCTCGAATTTTGGTGTGATCGAGCAGCTGGCCGTCACCTTTGGCGCCGGTTTCATCGTGTTTACGGGTGAAACCGGCGCCGGAAAATCTCTCCTCATCGATGCCGTAACACTCCTCGTCGGAGGGCGTCCTTCTGCCGAACACATTCGTGCTCAGGCCGAAGAAGCGGAGCTCGAAGCGGCCTTTCAGTTGTTACCCGACCATCCGCTCCTTGCATTGCTGCACAGTAAAGGTTTTGCGCGCGCCGGGGAGACGGATATTCTCATTCGACGCGTCATCTCGCGTACGGGCCGCAACCGAACCTATCTGAACGGTAACCTCTGCCCGGTCCATCTCCTGGAAGAATTGGGCGGCGCACTGGTCGACGTACACGGTCAACACGAGCAGCAATCCTTGTTATCGCCTTCCGCTCAAATGGAAGCGCTGGACGCGTTTGGCAGCCTCCACGCGCTCCGGCAGGAGTACCAGATTGCGTATCGGCATTGGCAAAGCCGGGTAGCCGATTTGGAAACCTTGACCGCACAAATTGCGCAACGGCGGGAACGTGAGGATCTTCTCCGGTTTCAATTTCAGGAGATGACGGATGCGGAAATTGAGGCGGGTGAAGATGTGCGGCTTGAGCAGGAACGTCCGCGATTGATGCATAGTCAGCAGCTCGGGGAATTATCTGACCAACTTCATGAAATACTGTACGCCGGCGACCAAGGAGTCTTGAGTCTGTTGGCGGGTGCCCGGAAGCTGGTATCCAAAATGGAGTCGATCGACGCCACGACGATCGATTGGGCCAGAACGGTGGATGAAGCGGTCGTTCCGTTGCGGGAACTGGCTGAGCAGGTCCGCCGGTATCGTGATCACGTAGAGGCTAATCCAGACCGATTGCTGGAGATTGAGCAGCGGCTGGACCGGTTACATCGGCTCACGAAAAAATACGGCGGTTCGCTGGATGCTCTGCTGGCCTTGCAAGATTCCCTGCGCGCTCAACTGGCTCAGCTGGACCATGCGGAGGCTCATCTGCAGGAGCTGACCCGCGCGGTCGAGCAGGGGATGTTGAATGTGCGCGAGGTTGCTGAGCGTCTGTCTCGCAAACGGCTTGAAGCGGCGAGGAAAATCACGGCTCAGGTGATGAAGGAATTGGGCGCGCTGCGGATGGAGCGGACGCGTTTCAGCGTGAACGTCTCGCGTCTGGCCGGTGACTCGCCCTTCGGTCAGAATGGACAGGATACGGTGGAATTTATGTTTTCCGCGAATCCGGGAGAACCGCTCAAGCCGCTTGCGAAGGTGGCCTCGGGAGGAGAATTGTCGCGGGTCATGCTGGCCTTAAAAACGATTCTGGCTGAGAGCGATCACGTGCCGGTGCTTATTTTTGATGAAGTCGATGCCGGTGTCGGGGGAGCGGTCGCAGAAGTCATGGGGGCACGGCTTAGAAATCTCAGCCGGCACCATCAGGTCTTGTGCGTCACCCACCTTCCTCAGGTGGGATCTCAGGCGCATGCGCACTATCTCGTGGAAAAGCAGGTTCGGCAGAATCGAACGGTGACGCAAGTCCGTTTGCTACGCCCGGATGAACAGGAAGAAGAAGTGGCGCGCATGTTGGCCGGCGTGACAGTGACCAAGAAGGCGCGCGCGGCGGCGGCTGAAATGATTGCGAGCGCGAAGGATCGACAGTAACGGGAGATCAGCTGGTCGGCGAGGTCTTGGCAATCGCGAGCGCCGGCAGTGAAGATTTGCATTCCCGCACCACTTGCGCGAACAGCTCCGTCAACTTGGCATCGAAGTGTGTATCGGCTTGCAGCAGGATTTGTCGAATGGCGTCATCGATGGATATCGGTTGGTGTCCCGCATATCTACGGTGAGGTTGTCGAATGCCTGGGCAATGGCGACGATCCGTGCCAGAAGCGGAATGCCTTCGCCCTCCAAGCCGTGCGGGTTGCCGACACCGTCGAAGCGCTCCTGGTGATAGGCCACGATTTGCCCGACTTCTGCTTGGAAGCCCAGCGGTAACAGCATCCTGGCCCCTGATTCGAAACACTCTTTTCCTAGGCTGGTCGTCCTCAGGCGCTCATCATCATCCGCCGAGTACTTGTAGTTGGAGAGGCTGATCTTGCCGATATCATGCAGAAACGCTCCCAGTGCTAAGGCTTTTTGGTCGGGCAGTGGAAGTGTCAGCTGATTGGCCAGAAGCGAGGCATAGAAGCTCACGCGACTGCAATGATTGAGCAGTTGCCGGTCCTTGGCTTCGAGCAAATCCGATAACAATGGAATGAGCGCTGTGACGTCCGCCGCGCTTCCCGTCGTTTCGGTTGACGAATTGCCGATCGCGAAGTAGTTCGATTGCAGGTCCTTCCACGCTTGTGCCGCATCCTGTTCAGTTCCCCACAAGGCGGTCGACGTTTTCAGAAATGATCGTAAGTAGTCCAGCCGTTGTTTCTTCTCCAGGGTCTGGTTGATCAGCGTGATCAGCTCGGTCACATTGAACGGTTTGAGGAGATAGCCCGCTGCGCCGTGCCGGATGCCTTCCATCGCCGATTTCAGGCTGCCATACCCTGTAATGATGATGACCTCGATATCGGCGTAATCCTGTTTGATGTCCTGCAGGAGGTCGATACCTTGACGGTCGGGTAATTTCTGATCCAGCGTGATGAGATCGATGTGCTGGTCCTTGAGGACCCGGAGCGCGGACTTGGCGTTGTCGGCGGAGTGAATGGTGAAGAAGGGGCGAAGAATAACTTTCAGCGCGTCCCGCGGGCCTGTTTCGTCATCAACGACCAGGACCGACGGCTTTGTGCTGATTTGTTCAGGTGCTGCCTGAGTTCCCATCCAGAGCGCTCCCGGTGTATTGCGAACTGCAGGACGATGAAACGCAAAACCTGTACCGGTCTACGTATTCATCCAAACGGTCAATATATAGCAGGTCTCTCTACTTCAGGCCACAAGATATTTGATGCACGACACTCGGACCGAATAACGGATGAGACATCTGGAGAGACTGTTGTGCCAGGGTGTGTCATTCCTGAGGCAGTGAAGCCTCGGCGTTTGCCCCGGCGCTGTCGGGTCTGCTGATTCCCAGGGTGTCCATGCGATACTTCAACATGCGACGGCTGATGCCCAACATGGTGGCCGCATGAGTCTGTACGTATGTCGTCCGTTTGAGCGCATCCAAAATGATTTCCCGCTCGAATTCCATCACGGCTTTTTCCAGGGACAATCGTCCAGCGAGGGTGTCATCTCGCAGGGACGACGAGCGGGTATCAGTCCGGAGAATATTCGGCAAATGCTCCGGAGTGATCACCGTGGAGCCCTTCGACCAGATGAAGGCCTGCTCAATGATATTTTCCATCTCGCGCACGTTTCCCGGCCACGGATAGTGGGAAATCAATTCGAGCGCGTCCTTGGTGAATTCCTGGGCGGGGCGCTTCTCTTCCTCAATGCGTTTCGCAAGAAAGTGCTTGGCCAGAAGGGCAATGTCCTCGCCACGTTCGCGTAAGGGCGGGAGGTAGAGCGCAATCACGTTGATACGGTAATACAGGTCCTCGCGGAATTGGTTTTTTCTGACCATGTCATCGAGGTTTTTGTTGGTCGCCGCGACGATCCGGACATCAACCTTGATGGATTGCACCCCGCCGACTCGCGTGAACTCCCGTTCCTGCAACACCCGCAAGAGTTTCGCCTGCGTTGCGGGACTGAGATCGCCGATTTCATCGAGAAAGAGCGTGCCCGTGTGCGCCAATTCGAACTGCCCCACTCGCCGTGCCGTGGCGTCGGTGAACGAGCCCTTCTCATGGCCGAACAATTCACTTTCAATCAGTGTCTCAGGCAAGGCCGCGCAATTGAGTGCGATGAACGGGCGGTCCCGCCTGGCGCTGTTGTAGTGAATGGCTTTGGCAACCAGTTCTTTTCCGGTCCCGCTTTCACCGGTGACCAACACGGTGGTGCGGCTATCCGCGACTTGTTCGATTTTGGCGTAGATCTCCTGCATGGCAGGGCTTTTTCCGATGAGGTTGTGGAAGGCATAGCGTTGCACAACCTGGGCGCGTAATTGGCGGACCTCTTGTTCCAGTTCCTGTTTGCCCAGCGTTCGTTCGATGACAATTTGAAGTTCCTCCACGTCGAACGGCTTGGACAGATAGTCGGCGGCTCCGAGCTTCATGGCATCAACAGCGGTTTTCACGGCCTTGGTGCCGGTCAGCATAATCACCGGTACGGCCCGATTTTCGGTTCGCATCGTCTGAAGCGCAGACAGACCGTCCGCTCCCGGGAGGATGACATCGAGGAGGACCAGATCGGGGACATCGTGTTTAAAACTCCGGAGACCCTCAGCCGCATCCGCCGCTTCGAAAATTTCATACGTCGGCTCTAAGACCGTTCGCAGCGAAGCTCGGACACGCGGCTCATCATCGACCAGTAGTACTCGTTTTTTCATGTTACTCCCGTGCTGCTGACACTGTGGAACCTGTCTCGGGAACTGGAAGATTCACGGAGAACGTGGAGCCGGCTCCCACGCGGCTTTCAACCGTGAGGGTGCCGCCATGCTCTCGAACAATTTGATGCGCGGTTGTGAGCCCGAGCCCTGCTCCTTCACTGGCACTATTGGAATGTTTGGTGCTGAAAAACGGATCGAAAATGTGCTCGAGGTGATCGGCCGCGATACCGCATCCTTCGTCCTCGACTTGCAATTGCACCCTGGGCGGCCGGCCGGCCTCCGACAGGAGGCGCGTACGGACTCGTATGAGGCCGTTGCCGTTGGGCATCGCATCCAGAGCATTCAGCAGTAAATTCAGCAGGACTTGCTTGAATTGTTGACGATCAAGCGAGAGGAGAGGGAGCTGAGGGGACAGGAGTGTCTGTACTTGAATGCCCCGATGCGCGGCGCCTGAGGAAATAAACCCGATACAGGAGGAGACGAGTTCGTTGATATCTACCTCAGTGGGGCGAGGCGTCATGTAACTGGCATAGTCGAGAATCTCGTGCAGCAAGCGTTCGATGCGGTGAATGTCCTCTATGGCCAGTTTACTGAACTCTTTGATGAAGACCGGATCCTGCTGTCGCTGGGGCGCCAACTGAACGAATGTTTTAATCGATGTGAGTGGATTGCGGATTTCATGGGCAAACCCTCCGGCCATGATTTCCAAGGAACGGAGTCGATCGGTTCGCCTCATCAGAGTCGATGAACGGCGCAGGTCGTCTTGCGAAAGATGATGATCCAGGCTATTGCCAGCGATATGTGCGATTGTTTCCACCATGGAGATGGTTTCTTCGTCGAGGTGCCCATCCGCGCGGGATGGACCCAGGGTGCACAGCCCGAGGAGCCGTCCTTTGTTTCGGAGTCCTACACAGAGGGTTGCACGCATCGCCGTCATGGAGAATTCGATAGGGGAAGACGGGGTCTGTCCGGCATGAAACACATGTGACTTGGCGGACAGACCTGCAACGAGGAGGTGATCAACGGTCAACGTCGATGGCAATGACGCGGGATGCTTGTGGCCATACGATGCAAGCAGACGATACTGTCCGTCTGCGGACTCACGAATCCACAGTGCTGCTTCGGGCTGTCGGGTGTGTTGCGCAAGCGTTGTCACAATCGGATCGCCGAGACATGACACGTCTCGTGCGGATCCCAGGGTCTCTGCAAAGTCACCGATCAGTCTGATGCTGTCCATGGATGCTGAAAGAACGGGCATGTGCCGGCTGTTCGGATGGAGCGCCATAGTCCCGCGGGGGAATATCAATTCAGACACCAGGGATCCCACGGTGTCGCCTGACTCACTGCATGATGTATGCGTGTGAGTGAAGTATATATCCGCCCTATTGTTTCAGCTAGAGGAATCCGGTTTTTCGGCGACGGCGAGGAGAATCTGCCCGGAGAGCGTGCGAACGAGCCTTGGGGTAAGCGGTGTGAAGCGCGAGAGCTGAGTGGTCAGACTCTCTTCTTCAAACGTGTGTAGTTGTCCTGTACGTAGTGCCACAGAGCATTGTGCCATACGATGTAGTGCCAAACGGGGCGCTCCTGAGAATGCATCGATGCCAAGTTCATGTAATGCAGGTCTATAGAGGCGAGCTAAGTCTGCGGTGGGGGTAAACGCTTTCAAGACAAGTGTGCCGCCCGGCCGAAGCACGCGGAAGAATTCTCGCAGCGTGTGCATCGGTGAGCCTGCGAAACTGAGCGAGAAATTCGCCACCACCCGGTCGAATGAGCGATCCGCAAAGGGCAGCGCTTCCGCTGAGCGGCCAAGGACCCATTGCTGAGTGACGGGAGTCGGTGCAGAAAGGCGTCCAGAGAACAGTTGGTCGAGGTGTCGCAGTGCCTCTTTTGTCGAGGCACGCGCAACTTGCAATGAGGGAGAGGAAAAGTCGAGGCCGACATACCGGAGTGGTTGGGGATGGTGCCATGTTTGGGCGCGTAGGCGGTAGGCAAGATTCAGGAGAAGTAACCGGGCGAAGGAATGCATCCCGCACCCGATGTCCAGGAGCGCCACATTTCCGTCGAGTGGTTGCAAGAGTTGATAGAGCTGATCGATGGAGTGCCAATGCGCCGGCAATTCATCCATGGCACAGGTAAGATCGATGTGTGCCGTCCAGAGCCGCTCATTGCTCCCAGTGCCGATGGCGTGTTTGTGACGGAGTTGATCGCGTTCGAACCGGGCACGAGTAGATGTCGCGCGCAACAGTGCCGGGAGCATGACGGTGCCAGGTTCGTGAAGAGCTTGCCCGGCTTGGCAGAGATGAGCGACTTGTTGCCAACTTGCGCGGAGTGTTGACGGAAGAACAGCGCCGGCTGTCAGAGTCGACGACGGCAACATCACTTTCCTCCCTTTGGCGCCAAGCTGGGAGAGCAGCTCATTCACAAGCGGTTGGGGAGGGGCGGGAATCGAACCGTCAGGACCATCCAGCCCGCCGGTGAGGACTACTACATCCGTTCCGCAGTGATTCAGCTCATCCTGCAGGACTGTGACATCCGTATATTGTGCGGCAATCGCGTCGGCCAGAAAATGGTCAATGTCGAGGGGAAGGCCGAACAAATTTCCTAATCCCAGACGTGTGCCGCTCAGATGTTCGCGTAACAGATCCCGGTGATGAAGAGTGTTCAGACACTGCCCAAGGTCGAGTGTCGGATTGAGCAGAAGGAGGCGGCGAATCCGTCTGTGCCAATCCCGTCTTCGCAGGGCGATTCGACCAAGGAGGTCGGGCGCCAGGAGTGTGAGAGGCCGTTCCGGCCAATGTTCCTGGACGAAGGTCAGCACGGTATCCAGGTCGTCTTCCAGGGAGGTGAACGTGGTTTGCGAGGGGTCGCCCTCGCTGAGCCCGATATGGCGGCTGTGATCGTATCGCAGCACATGAAACCCGCGGCCGGCCAGCGTATAAGCCAAGGCGACATAGGCGTGCTGCGTCGTGCCGTAGCCTGGACAGATGAGCACGAGCGGATCATGGTCTCCGCTGCCGTGTGAGGGAAAATCATGGCGCACCGCAATCGTAAACCCGTCACGATTACGGAGGGTGTGTGACACGGTGAGGACGGGAGCGTCAGACTGTTGTTCGGCCAGATCCTGATCTGCACGGAACCCAGATTCCATCATGCGACGCAGCTTCTGCTCTTGGGCGGGGGACAAGCCGTCAAAGCGTATGCCGATCTGGTTCCGGCGTTCTTCTGGTGTAGCGAGGTGAAGTTTCGATAGCTTCTCCGCCGGACGTCTCCACAGGATCTGTGCCGTGAATGGTTGATCGGCCTCTGGTGCCGGCGAGATGTCAGGTACAGTCTCGATCGACTCCGTAGGAGTCAGATGAATGAGTTGAGAATTGCCGGTTAAGCCGACATCTGGAGGTAATTCGATGCAGGCCCCATTCAGATTGAGATTCACGATTCTGCCAAAGGGCCTCGATGAGGCCGCTTGGGAGTCAGTCAGGCGAACGGGGCAGGATATGCTCAATCGCACGGTTTCGCGCCGGTC
>DAONAB010000059.1:0-12501 GCA_035400805.1 Nitrospira sp.
GAGGCTGTGAGTCTGCCGCCGGCGGCCTGGGAATATCAGATGATCTACGGCATGGCGGAACCGTTTCAGCATGCGATGAGCGACCGTGGCAGACGCCTGCGGCTCTATGCCCCGGTTGGTGAGCTCTTGCCCGGCATGGCCTACCTTGTTCGCCGCTTGTTGGAAAACACGTCCAATGAATCTTTCCTGCGGAAAGAATATGTCGAGTCGCAGCCGCTGTCGTTGTTGTTAGCGCCGCCGGATGGCGCGTCGTCTCAGCCTGTATCGTCGGCGCCGGTGGAGCGCGGGTCTTCCCCCTACACGTCATCCACTGAATTCGTGAATGAACCGGTTGCCGATTTTTCGCGTGCGTCGGTCCGTGCGGCCATGGTCGATGCGATCAATCGCCGCCGTACGCACTTGGGGGAACGCCTGGATGTATCCAAGCTGGCCGTTCATCTTCCGACCGGACCGGAGTTGTCGACCTATGATCCCAGCCGCCCGGATCAACGGGTCGCGGTGGTACAGAGTTATCGGTCGGCCGATCTCGAGGCGCTCATCAAGATAGCCGAGTCCCATGCAGAGGCTTGGAGTGGCCGGCCGATCGCCCACCGTGCTGCGGTGATGCGGAAAGCCGCTGCCCTGATGCGGGATCAGCGATGGGACCTGGCTGCCTGGGAAGTATTCGAGGAAGGCAAACCCTGGCGCGAGGCCGACGCCGATGTGGCCGAGTCCATCGACTTTCTCGAATATTACGCCGGTGAAATGGCGCGACTTGATCCCCCGCCTCGCTTGGGCCGTTATCCCGGCGAGCGCAATGAACTCTACTGGACGGCGCGTGGACTGACCGCGGTCATTGCCCCCTGGAATTTCCCGCTGGCGATACCGACCGGCATGGTCGCGGCGGCCTTGGTCGCAGGCAATCCGGTTCTGTTCAAACCCTCTGAACGCTCGTCGGCGTTGGGCTATCAGTTGGCGCAGATCATGCTCGAGGCCGGTGTGCCGAAGGGAGTGCTGCAATACATTCCGGGTGGGCCTGAACTGGGTCGCGAGTTGGTCACCTCGGCTGCGGTGCGGACGATTGCTTTCACCGGATCGAAGGACGTTGGCCTGGGCATCATGCAGGCCGCGGGAGTTCAGCAACCGGGACAGCGTTTTGTGAAACGCGTGATTGCCGAGATGGGCGGGAAAAACGCGATCATCGTCGATGAGACGGCTGATCTCGATGAAGCGGTGACCGGTGTGGTGCAGTCGTTTACCGGGTATGCGGGTCAAAAATGTTCGGCCTGCTCACGGGTGATCGTGGTGGACTCGATTCACGACGCGTTTGTCGAACGGCTTGCTGATGCGGTGATGAGTCTCCGCGTCGGCCCGGCAGATGATCCCGCAACACAAGTGGGCCCGGTGATCGATGCGCGCGCAAAACAACGCATTCTGGACTATCTCGAGATCGGGCGGCGTGAAGGGCGAGTGCTGGTGGATCGATCGGCGGAAGGACCCGGTCACACGGTCGGGCCGGTGGTGATCGCTGATATTGAACCGGCACACCGGCTGGCGCAGGAGGAAATTTTCGGTCCGATCCTGGCCGTGATGCGCGCCGCCTCGTTCGAGCAGGCGTTGGACTATGCCAATGGCACCGCCTACGCGCTGACCGGCGGACTCTATTCGCGCAGCCCCCGGCAAATTGCACGCGCGCGCGAGGCGTTCGATGTCGGGAATCTGTACATCAACCGCTCGATTACCGGTGCCTTAGTGGGCCGCCAGCCGTTCGGCGGGCACCGGCTATCTGGCGTAGGCGCGAAGGCCGGGGGCGAAGAGTACCTGAAACAATTTCTGGTGGCTCGCGTCGTCAGCGAGCAAACCCTCCGGCGAGGATTCGTGCCGACCCTGTAGCCCGGGCGCCGACTTCACGCTGACCTCTTCCAGCTCTTCCGTGATGTCGGTGATGTTTCCGCGGTCGTCTTTGAGGGCCGCCAATTCCTGCCGTTCGATATACTTCACCAGTCCTACACCTTTGGCGAACCAGGCCGTCATCACATCCGTGCCGACCGCCGTACGATCGACCGAGGAGAGCCGGATCTTCAGCGTCATTTTCGCTTCCACGCGCACCGCATCGGGATAGGTCCCTGCCGGCACGGTAATCGACTCCTGGCCGAGCACAGTTGACAGCCCCTCTACGTCCACCTTTTCGTTGGTGCCGTCCCCGTCGATATCGCTGCCAAAGTCGATATCGGTGCGGTTGAACTGTTGAAACGATTGGGCGACTTTCATCGGAAAGCGAATGATCTGGTAGGGCGTCAACTGCTTCTCCAGCGGCGTGCCCGGTTCAGACCCGTAGTAGACGACGCCTGCGGCATCGCGCCGGTAGAAACTGTCCGAAGGACCATGGTTGCCGGGGTTGGTATCGTGAAACACGGTGACGACTAGGCCGCCTTTCAAGGTGCGGGTGCCGGTGACCGAGGACACATTGCTAAAATACTTATTCTCGATTGTCTGCAGCGGCCCTTCGGAGATCTGACCGCGATATTGCCAGCGGGTGCCGACCGTATCCGGAAAATAGTCTGCGGATTGTGCGATGGCCTGCCCTGCTTCGGTGGCAGAGACCTGGTCTTGTCCCATGAGGATGGCCGCGGATCCGAGGATGCCCACTGCAATCACGGTTGAGCGAATCAGGTTCTGAACCATTCCGGCTGTCCTCCAGTCTAAAAAATCACGGTACCATACCGGCACTTCCGCAGCAAGCCGGCTGCTCCCGCCTTGCCTTCTCTCCGCGCGGCTCGCATAATCGCTCGCCGTGCAACCGGAAACACCGCTCTCTGCTTCTTCTATCCGCGAACGCTCGACGGTATTGGTCACCGGCGGGTCCGGCGGGATCGGCCGCGCCTTGTGCCTGGCCTTTGCCCGTGCGGGCTTGTGGGTCGGCGTGCACTATGGTTCTCACAAAGAGGCAGCCGAGCAGACCTTACGCGAGCTCTCTCTCTGCGGAGGAGAAGGCGCCGTGTACCAGGCGGATATCCGCTCACGTCTGGAGATTCAGGCGATGATCGATGCGGTGCAGGAGCGGCACGGCCGACTCGATGTGCTGGTGTGCAATGCCGGCGTGGCATCCGGCCATCTCGTGCTGCGTTGTCCCGAGGACGAATGGCTCCGCATGATCGACACGAATCTCACCGGAACCTATCGATGCATGGCGGCGGCGTCATCGCTGATGATCAAGCAGGGCGGTGGATCCATCATCGTGATCGGGTCCTATGCCGGTTTGCATGGAACGACCGGCCAAGCCGCCTATGCGGCCTCGAAGGCCGGGCTTGTGGGGCTTGTGCAGACCGCCGCGCGCGAATGGGGGCCGCACAATATTCGCGTGAACCTGGTCTGCCCCGGGTGGCAGCCGACCGCGCTGGCCGGTGATGCCTTTCCTGCCCCGGAACAGTTGGGCGACCATGTGTTGGGACGGGTCTCTACTCTAGAGGATGTGAGCCGAACGATCTGTCACCTCGCGCAGCTTCCGGGCTTGTCGGGACAGATCATCAATTTGGACAGCCGGATTCTCTGAGAGGATGCTGAAAACAGCCGCCAGAATCGTTCTCAGTCGTACGTCTCCTTGCGACGTACCGTAAAGGTACGCCTCAGTCGCCGCACATCCTGCGGCCTTGCTGGACGGCCGTTGTGAGCATCCTGCCGGGATACGCATTCGTGATTTTAGCTGCCCACTCGTCGATGTCGTGTGGCACAACGTCGTTTCACAGTCTGTCGGACGGAAGGAACATGGGAAGCATGAAAGGGGTGTTTGTCACAGGCACGGATACCGACGTCGGGAAGACCCTCGTGTCTGCCGCACTGGTCCGGCGGCTCGCTCAGCTAGGGCGTCGGGTCGGCGTGATGAAGCCGATCGAAACCGGCGTGGAGGCTGGCTTGTCGGATCACAGCGATGCCGCCCGGCTGCTGGCGGCCGCCGGTGTGAACGATTCGCTGGACCTTGTCTCGCCCTACCGTTTCTCTGCGCCGGTGGCCCCCTATGCTGCCGCTGCGGCGCAAGGCCGGGTCATTGAGCTCAGTGAAATTGTGCGACGGTACGATGCACTGGCGGCGCGCTATCCTTGCGTCGTCGTGGAAGGTGCTGGTGGCCTTCTCGTGCCGATGGGGCACGATTGGGATATGAGTGATCTGATCAGTCGTCTCGGCCTTCCTGTTCTGCTGGTGGGACGGGTCGGTCTGGGCGGAATCAACCACGCGCTGCTTACGCTGGACGCGCTGGAGCGACGGCAGATCCCGGTTCTGGCGTTGCTCCTGAATGAGACAACCCCCTCGTCTACTCCAGTTCAACAGGAGCAGTGCGCCTCGACCGTGGCATTATTGAAAAAGCGGGTTTCCGTTCCGCTGTTGGGGGCTCTATCCTACGAGGCGCGATTAGGCGATGAATGGCTTCACACCGTCGAGCAATTGGCCGGGAGCCCGCCGATCAGTGAGTTGGCCGAGTTGGTGTGGAAGGCGGATGTAGAAAGGTCCGGATAGCCGCCTCAAGGTCCGTGGCTTTCAGAATGGCCGAGATTACGGCCAGCCCGTCCGCCCCTGCCGTCAGAATATCCGAGACATGCTGAGGCGTGATGCCCCCGATGGCGAAAATCGGCAACGTGGTGAGTGCGCGGACTGCGCGTAATCCTTCGAGGCCGACGACCGGGTCATGATCCGTCTTCGTGGCGGTGCTGAATATCGGCCCGAAGCCGATGTAGTCCGGTTGCAGGGCAGCTGCCTCTCTGACCTGTTCCGGATTATGCGTCGAGAGGCCGATGATGGCCTCCGGCCCAAGTAGGCGTCGTGCATCAGCCAAGGGCAAATCATCCTGGCCTAAGTGGACGCCATCTGCTTTCACGGCCAGCGCCAGATCGCATCGATCATTGATGATCAGCGTGGCCCCGACCTCCGTCGCCACCTGGCGCAGCGCCAGTGCTTGCCGATACGCGTCTTTCATCGTGGCCTGCTTGTCGCGGTATTGAAACAGGCGCACTCCCGCTGCCGCGGCTACCCGCAGCACGTCCGTGAGCGGGCGCTCCGGCCTGACCGTCGGATCAAGGATGACATACAGCCCTTTGAGGGAAGATTGTCGAGCAGACTGAGACGTGGCGTGCTCCCTGGTATCGGCGCCTGGTTATGCAGACTGGCCGGCGAGAAAGCGATCGAGGAATGTCGTGGAGACATGCCCCTTCTGGAAATCCGGATCGTTGAAAATCTTCCGGTGGAGCGGGATGGTCGTCTTAATGCCTTCGATAACGAATTCGTCCAGTGCGCGGCGCATGCGGGCCATGGCTTCCTGGCGATCGCGCCCGTGGGTGATCAATTTGGCGATCAGGGAGTCGTAATACGGCACCACGACGGCATTCGGTTCCATGGCAGAGTCGACGCGAATGCCCAAGCCGCCGGGAGCCGAGTACTTGGTGATCTGTCCCGGGCACGGCGTGAACTTTTCCGGGTCTTCGGCATTGATCCGGCATTCGAAACTGTGCCCGTTCAATTTGATGTCGGGTTGCTTGAAGGAGAGCGGCAGTCCCGAGGCAATGCGGATTTGTTCTTTCACGAGGTCGATGCCGGTCACCATTTCCGTGATCGGGTGTTCGACCTGGATGCGCGTGTTCACTTCCATGAAGAAGAAGTTCCGGTCTTTGTCGAGCAGAAACTCCACCGTGCCGACATTGCAGTACCGAATGGCTTTGACGGCTTCGACCGCCGTCCGGCCGATTTCTCGCCGCAACCGTTCATCGATGGCCGGTGACGGCGTTTCTTCGACGAGTTTCTGGTGGCGCCGCTGGATCGAGCAATCGCGCTCCCCGAGATGGACGACATGGCCGCGGTTGTCCGCGACGATCTGCACCTCGATATGCCGGGGTTCGAGAAAATACCGTTCGAGATACACACCGTCGTGGCCGAAGGTCGACTTGGCCTCGGCCTGCGCCGCTTGAAAGGCCCTCGCTAATTCTTCCGGCTTATTCACCACACGCATGCCGCGTCCGCCGCCGCCGGCCGAGGCTTTAATGATCACAGGGAACCCGATGGTTTTGGCCGCTTCCTGCGCATCCTGTTCGCTGCGCAGTTCGCCCGGGCTGCCGGGTGTGACCGGGAGGCCTTTCTTCGCCACGACCTCACGCGCTTTGGATTTGTCGCCCATCAAGGCAATGTTCTCGGACGTGGGACCGATGAATTTGACGCCGATGGACTCGCAGACTTCGGCAAAGTGCGCGTTCTCGGACAGAAATCCATACCCGGGATGAATGGCGTCGGCACCGGTGACCTCAGCGGCGCTGAGGACATTCGGAATATTGCGATAGCTGAGGGCCGCCTCAGGCGGACCGACGCAGACATGTTCGTCCGCCGCCCGGACATGCAGGCTTGCGGCATCGGCTTCGGAATGAATCGCCACGGTCTTGATGCCGAGCTCTTTACAGGCCCGGATGACCCGAAGGGCGATCTCTCCGCGATTGGCAACCAATACTTTTTTAAACACGAGATACTCCGATGCGAGTCTTGCTGTACGCCTGTATTATCCTGCCCCTGCCCCTCGCGCTCACTCAGTTGTCCCGCAGGCCGCTACCGGTCGGCATTCGCCGGCCGCAGGTGGAATGGGAGTCATGAGGTTGATGCGTCCAGGACGGGTCTCGTCACGAATCCCCATGACCTCTGCGGCTAGGGTGTGGCGCTGGGGTCGATTAAGAAGAGTGGTTGTCCGTACTCGACGGGTTTCGTGCTCTCCGCCAGAATTTTGGTGATGCGTCCGTCGGCCTCGGACTCAATTTCGTTCATGAGTTTCATGGCTTCGACGATGCACAACACCTGCCCTTTCTTCACATAGTCCCCTTCCTCTACGTAGGGATCTGCGTCGGGCGAGGGCGAGCGGTAGAAGGTGCCGACGATCGGTGACGTAATCGTCACCTGGCCGTCTGTCTCCGGCGAGGGACGAGTCTGCGCAGCCGGTGTCGTGCCGGGCGTCGACGATTGGTTGTGGACCGTTTCCACGGTGTGCGTCGTCGTGGCCCGTACGGCCGGCTCATGCCGGATCCGGATGCGCATGCCGCTTCGCTCGATTTCCAGCTCGGTCAGATGGTTTCGCTTCAGCAGATCAGCCAATTGCTGAATCTGCGCCACCTGATCAGGAGGCAGAATCATCTGGTCGGCCGAAGAGGTGCGCGGGGCAAATGCGCTCGGCAGCACGATGGGTTTTGGGGCGCTTCGACTCTTTCCGGTCTTTTTACGTGATGAGCTCAACGCACGCGCTCCACAAATTCACGGGTTCTGGTATCGATGCGGATGACTTCCCCGATTTCCAGATAAAGCGGCACCTTGATCGTGGCGCCGGTTTCGACGATGACCGGTTTGCTGCCGCCGGAAGCCGTATCGCCGCGGACGCCCGGTTCGCCGTCGACGACTTTCAGTTCGATGAAGTTGGGCAAGAGCACCGTAATGGGGCGATGTTCATAGATGAGGATCTTGGCGATCATGTTCTCTTTGAGCAGGTCGGCGTTGCTGCCCAACTGGCTCTTTTCATAGGTCGATTGCTCGTATGATTCCGTATCCATGAACGTATAGGAGTCGTTCGTGGCATAGAGGAACTGCATGTCGCATTCTTCGATCTGCGGCGTGTCGAATTTTTCCCCGGAGCGGAAGGTCCGGTCGAGCACATTGCCCGAGAGATAACTTTTCAGCTTCGTCCGGACGAATGCTCCGCCCTTGCCGGGTTTGACGTGCTGAAATTCCACGATATAAAAAGGTTGTCCCTCTACCATTAACGGGCTGCCGTTCCGGAACTCTGCGGTCGAAATCACAACAACTCTCCTTGGTGCAAATAGTTCAACGGCGCATGGCCGCGGGTTTTTTTCTGACGTCTGCTCGGGGGCGTGACGATGTCGTTCTGGCTCCCAGATGTGCGGTCAATGCTTCTAGCGCCAGCAGGTATCCGGTCGGACCGAACCCGGCAATCTGTCCCAGAGCGACAGCGGCGATGAAGGAGTGATGGCGAAACTCCTCCCGCTGATGAATGTTCGACAAGTGCACTTCAACTGTCGGCAGTGCGACGGCGGCAATCGCGTCACGTATCGCAATACTGGTATGTGTATAGGCGGCCGGATTGATGATGATTCCGTCGAAATGCCCCCTGGCGTTTTGAATCCAGGTGACGAGTTCCCCTTCCACATTCGACTGTTTCGTCTGCACCGCAATCCCCAGTTCGCCGCCACGGCGGGCGATGGACTTGTCGATTTCAGGGAGCGACATCCGTCCGTAGACAGACGGTTCCCTCGTCCCCAGGAGATTGAGATTGGGACCATGGAGCACAAGTAGCCGCAGCATGTGTCTGTCGCGCGCCTCGGTTAGCAGCAGGCTGCAATGGATAGGAATGCCAGCAGCGGCGGCATTCTAACAGGGTGTCAGGAGTGGGTCAAACGTTGAAACAGTCTTGGAGAGGGCGTGAGTTAGCGGGCCGCGGGGTGACGCTTGGTCTGAATGGTGTCGAGCCAGGCCTCGAGGCGCGCAATGGCGGCTGCATGTTGAACCGCGGGAGCAGCAGGGATCTCAGCAGGAGCGGGTTCAGACATGGACACGGAGGGCACAGGGGGTTCCGATCTAGCGGGGGCCGGAGCCGGGACTGCGGAAACCGCTGCCGCGATCTTGTCGGCGGGTGCTTCCGCGATGCTGCGCTTCTTCTCGCGTTTCGATGGTGGTGGTTCATCCGGCGCGCCCGTGACACTGCGCTTGACCGCTAGAGCTTCTTCATCGAATGGATTCGCGTTGAGGATGGCCGTGCAGGAACGCAGTGCCAATTCGGCCTGTCCCTCCGCATGATAGAGCTTGGCGAGAATGCGGTGTGCCCGAAGGTTGTCGGGGCGTTGCTTGACGACCTCCTCGAGAATGGACTTGGCTTTCGCAGACTGACCCAGCTGATCGTACACGCGGCCTAGTGCCGCCATCGCCGTCACGAATCCCGGATAGACCGTGAGGCCGTCTTCGAGCACGGCCGCGGCTTCCTGCCACATGCCGGCCTTGATGTATTCGTCGGCAAGAGGAAGGAATTCTTTCGATCGAGGATCCTTCGCCACCGCTGTGGCCAGTCGATCGATTTCTGCGGCGATAGCGGGAGATATGCGCTGTGGTGACGACACGAGTAACTCCTTGCGATGCGGGCGCAAACGAATGTTCGAGGGTTACCGGCTGGTCTGTAACGTCAGGATCCGGTCCAGGATCCGGTCCGCGACGTCGCGCTTGGACAGTAGCGGGAGTTCCTCGGGATCACCGTCACGGGTCAACAACCAGACCCGGTTGGTATCCGCTCCGAACCCCGACCCTGGCGCGGTCACGTCATTAGCGACCAGTAGATCAACGCCCTTAGCATGCAGCTTTTCTTTGGCGTGGGCAAGGAGATCGTCAGTTTCTGCGGCGAATCCGACAATTACCTGATTCGTCCGGCCTGTGCTCAATTCGTGGAGAATGTCCTCGGTAGCTTCGAGTTCCAGATGGGTGATCGGGCCGCGCCGCTTCTTGAGCTTGTGAGCGGAGGGCCGGGCGGGACGAAAGTCTGCTACTGCGGCAGCCATGATTACCGTATCGCTCCAGGTACAGCGGGTGGTCATCGCCTTGCGCATCTCCTCGGCCGTGGTCACCGGGCAGTATTCGATACCGGCTGGTGATGGGAGCGAGGTGGGGCCTGAAACCAGCACGACCTCCGCGCCACGGGCGCGGGCGGCTTCGGCCAGGGCGTAGCCCATTTTTCCAGAGGAGCGGTTGGAGATGAATCGTACGGGGTCGATCGCTTCGTGGGTTGGGCCGGCTGAAATGAGCACCTTGCGACCGGACCAATCCCGGCGCGGGTGAACGGCGGTCTGAAGCGCGGCCAGGATTCGTTGCTCATCGGCGAGACGCCCTTGACCCAGCCGGCCGGACGCCAGGGGGCCCTCCTCCGGTTCCACGATGATGGCTCCTCGCGCTCGTAAGGTGGCGACGTGCTCCACGACGGTGGGATGCTGCCACATGTCCCCGTCCATGGCCGGCGCGAAAATCACCGGACATTGGGTCGTGAGGAGCATGGTGGAAAGCAGGTCGTCCGCGAGTCCGAGGGCGGCTTTGGCGAGGCAATTGGCTGTGGCCGGTGCAATTACGATGGCCTGCGCCTGCTCAGGGAGCGACAGGTGCAGCATCTCCTGGTGCGCTTCGAAGAGGTCCGTCGCCACATGGGAGCCGGACAACACCTCAAACGTGAGCGGGGTGACGAACCGGCAGGCCCCGGCCGTCATCACGACGTTGACCGTCGCGGCTTCGCGCCGGAGCAGGCGCAGCAGACTCACCGCTTTATAGGCGGCAATACTCCCGGTGACGGCCAGCACGACACGCACACCGGGAAGTGAGGGGCCGGTGGTCTGCACGAAGGGAAACTACTCCTCGGCCTCCGGGGCGGCGACGGGCTTGGTGGTATCGTCGACGTAGACGCTGAGTTCTTTCTTGATCTCCTTGGCGTCTTCTCCGGTCATCATGGCCAGGCGTTCGGTCTCGCCTTCCTTCACGCGTTTAGATTCCTTGATCGCATCGCGGGCTTCTTTGCCGACCAGAAACTTCACCTTGTGCCGCAACACTTCATCGAGGGCGATACTGGTTTCCTTGGTGTATTTGGAGGAGGCGGTCATGCGAGCCCCTTGCACCAGTTGCTTGGCGCGCTGCGCCGCGACGATCACCAACCGGTGGCGTGAATCAAATTCGCCGGTGGCATATTCCGGTAACAACGATAACATTTCACCCATGTTGCATGTGCTCCTTTGATGCGGGGGCGGAGGAGGAATTCCCCTGCTTGCCCTCTTTGTCGAGAATAAACTTTTCTTCCAGCCAGGTCATGTTCAGGCGTTTCGTCTTGATACGTTCCGCCAGAAAAATGCTTTCGAGTTCTTTGAGCGATTGTTTCAAGTCGTCATTGCGGACGATGTAGTAATACTCGCGATAGCTCCAAACCTCTTCTTTGGCCTTCTGCAAGCGTCGTTGAATTTCTTCCGGCGAGTCCCCGGCTCTGTTTTGGAGCCTGGTGCGTAATGTGTCGAACGAGGGCGGCAGAATGAAAATATAGACCCCGTCTTCGAACTTCTTCTTGACCGAACGGGCGCCTTGCACGTCAATTTCGAGCAGCACATCGATGCCCTGCTCCATTTTTTCCGTCAATTCTTTGCGAGGCGTGCCGTACAAGTTGCCGTAGACATGGGCCCATTCCACAAACTCGTTCCGATCGATCATCTGCCGGAACGACGGCTCATCCAGAAAATGGTAATCCTGCCCATCCACCTCCCCCGGTCGCGGCTTGCGAGTCGTGTATGAAACGGAATGCCACAGTCCCGGCACATTGGCCGTGATCTGTTTGCACAGCGTCGTTTTTCCGCTTCCTGACGGAGCTGAAATAATGAAGAGAATGCCCCGCCGTACTTGAGCCGGTTTCTCGTGAGATGGAACGGGCGCAGTGCTCATAGATGATTCAATGCCGGCGCCGCGCCGACGTTACTCCACATTTTGAACTTGTTCACGCAATTTTTCCAGTTCGGCTTTCATGCGGACGACGAGCGCGGCAATCTCGGCGTCGCTGGCTTTCGAGCCGATGGTGTTCACTTCCCGCCCCATTTCCTGCAAGAGAAACTCCAGGGTTTTCCCCACGGACTCCTGGCTCCGGAGCGTCTGGTCGAACTGTACCATATGTGACTCAAGTCTGACCAATTCTTCCGAGATGTCCGACCGGTCGGCGTACACCGCCAATTCCTGCTGGAGACGGGCTGGATCGGGCAACTCGCCCTGCAGGAGTGTCTCGATCCGCGCTTTCATGCGATTGAAGGCGACGCTCGCGAGGTCCGGAGCCTTTTTTGCCACGACGGCTTGTGCCTCACGGATCGCATCCAGGTGAACGGCCAGGTCTTTTGCCAGCGCCTCCCCTTCCCGCTTCCGCATCTTCTCCAGGTCGGTGAGCGCTCCGCCGAGCACGCGCATCACGGTCTTGCCAAGGTGTTCGGTATCCACCGGTTCATCGGTCATGGATACGATGTCGCGAAACCCCGCGATCATCGACAGATCCACGGCACCCCGTAATCCGAGCGTCTTCTGCAGCTTTTTAAGGGCTGCATGGTATTGTTTGGCCAGCGCCTGATCGATGTGGACGGCTTTCAGGCTTCCCCCCGCCGCCTGCACCGATACCGACACATCGACTCGTCCCCGGAGGCAGCGTTGTTGCACGGCCTTCCGAACGGCGTCTTCCAGCTGTGCGAGGGATCGAGGGACCCTGACCGCCACTTCCAGAAACCGGTGATTGACTGCGCGCAGTTCGACGGTCACGGTCGCCTGTTGCGACGTGCCGTCCTTTTTCCCATATCCGGTCATACTTCGGATCATCGTGTGAGTCTCCCTTCCCAATGGCAATCGGTGTACAGCGCACAGCTGCCGCATTTCGGAGCGCGCGCCAGGCAGACATAGCGCCCGTGCAGCAGGAGTCGCTGCGATCCTTCCGTCCAATCCTTCGTGGGC
>DAONAB010000060.1:0-12378 GCA_035400805.1 Nitrospira sp.
GGAACTCATCGCCGAGGTGACTGCTTTGGTGATAGAGACGGACTCTCGTCGACCAGCCCCCGGATCGCCAGGACAGGGGAACGCCCACGACATAGTCGGTGTTGATGAGATCCGACGAGGGCGCGCTCAGGTCGAATTGGGAAAACACCCCGGCGAGAAGACCGACTTGCCATCCGTTACAACCCTCTCGCCTCGTATAGAACCCGAAGTTTTCCCCGAACCCCACTGACCCGATATTGGCATGGGTCCCATCCGTCCTCGCGCGGGCAGCCAGGTAGCTGGCAAAGAACTGCGGTTGTTTCGGATCGGCCATCAAGGGTCGAAAGACGTCGTCTGTGGGAAATGCCGCGCCGGTCACGCCTTCGGTCGCATACTCATAGCGGCAATCGACGGCTTGCCCGGTCGTCAGTTCCTCCGCGAGAACCGGCCCCGCCGTGGCCACCGCCAGCGCCAGTATCCCCACAGCCCATCGTCCTTGTCTCATGTTCGAAACACCTCGCATCGCGCGACTCATTGGAACTAGCGCCCAAAGCGCCACATGTCGAAGCCGAACAACGATCCGCCCAGTAGCGCCATGGCAGGGACGAAGTCCCACAGGGTATGTCGAGGCCACCTCTCCCTCAACTCTGCGAGGACAGGCTCGCGCGAAAGCGCAGCAGCGCGCCGACAAAAAACACCGTTCCTATACCCATAATGGCGGTTAACTGTGGCCACACCACGTCCACGCCGGCGCCCCGGTACAGGATCGCCTGTGCCAAAGCCGTAAAATGCGTGGTCGGCGCCGCCAGCATGATGTTCTGCACGATCTCCGGCATGCTCTCGCGTGGCGTGATGCCGCCGGACAACATTTGCAACGGCAGGACCACGAGAATCATCAACAATCCGAACTGCGGCATGGAGCGGGCGACCGTGGCCAGGAGAATGCCCATCGAGGTCGTGGAAAACAGGTGGAGCATGGCGCCGAACAGGAACAAGGGGACGGAACCGACGATGGGAACACCCAAAGCCCCTTGCACGACAAACTGCAAGGACAGCGCGGCACAGACGAGCACGACGAGGCCGTTCGCCCACACCTTGGCCGCCATGACCTCAAACGGGGTGAGCGGCATGACCAGCAGATGCTCGAGGGTGCCGTGTTCACGCTCACGAATCAGGGCGGCGCCGGTCAGGATGATCGACAGCATGGTCACCTGGCTGATGATCTCCATCACGCCGCCGAACCAGATGCCGTTCAGGTTGGGATTGAACTTCACATGTGTCGCGAGCGTAATCGGCAGCACGGCCCCGGTCCGATGGCGCTGGACAACTTCGGCGATTTCCCCCGTCACAATGTTTTGGATGTAATTCGCGCCGATGAAGGCCTGCGTCATCCGCGTGGCATCGATGTTGACCTGAAGCGCCGGGTGCTTGCCGGCGAGCACGTCTCTCTGAAACTCCGGAGGGATATCGAGGACAAATGTGTAGTCCCCGGCATCCAGGCCCGGGTCGATCTCATCCATCGAGATCAGTCGCGGCTGTTTGAAATAGGGGCCATAAAAAGCGCTGATAATGCGGGCCGAGAGCGGCGACTGGTCCTCGTCGACGATGCCGATCGGCGCGTTATGCAGCTCTCGGGATTGCGCCGTCGCAGCCGAATAAATCATGATCGAGAAACTCGCGAGGATGAAGAAGGCCAGAATCTTCTCATGCCACAGGCTGCGCAACTCTTTGAGCCCCAGTTGGATGATATTGGATACGTGCTTCATGTGTCCTGTTTTTTCAGCAATGCCAAGCTGAGCAGAGTCAATACCGGGATGAAAACCGCCAAGGCAATCAGGTACCCATAGAGGTCCCAGAAGTCTAGACCCTTGATAAAGGTCCCGCGACTGATCACGAGGAAATAGGTCGCGGGCCAGACCTGCCCGATGAGCGCGCCGATCCCTTCGAGCGAGGACACCGGATCGGTCAACCCAGAAAACTGGACCGTGGGTTGCAGCGTCAAGATCGCAGTCCCGGCCACTGCGCCGATTTGGCTACGGGTGAACGCGGACATCAGCAAGCCGATTCCCGTCGTGACGGTTACATACAGGACTCCTCCCAACATCAGGGTGGCAAAGCTGCCCTTGAGGGGAACCTTGAACGCGACCACGGCCAGCGCGACGAGACCGAAGAAGCTGATCGTGCTGAGGGCAATGTACGGCAGTTGTTTCCCCAGCAGGAACTCCAGGCGTGTGACCGGAGTCACATACAGATTCGTGATGGAGCCGAGCTCTTTCTCCCGCACCACGCCGAGGGCCGTCATGAGAGCCGGAATGAAGACCAATAACAGCGGAATCATCCCCGGGACCATCGCTTCCAGACTCTTGAAGTCCTGGTTGTAGCGGTAGCGCATCTCGAGATCGGCGAGGCCGGTCTGTGGCTGGGCGCCGTAGGTGCGCCGAGCCAGGTCGGCGAGGTACTGGTAGTGCATGCCCTGCACGTACCCCTTGATGGTTTCGCCCCGGAACGGACTGGCGCCGTCGACCCACACGCCGACCTCGGCCTGGCGTCCTCGCTTCAAATCCCGGCCGAAACCCGAAGGGATCTCGATCGCCACGCTCAACTCGGCGCTGCGCATCCGCCGGTCCAGTTCCGCATCATCGGTGATGAACGGACGTTCGATGAAGTAGCGTGAGCCGGCGAGATTTTGAATGTAGTCCCGGCTCTGCGGCGTTCGGTCACGGTCCAGGGCGGCGAAGCGCAGGTCTTCCACGTCCAAGGTAATGCCATACCCGAGAAGGAACATCAGCAGCACCGATCCCAGCAGCGCAAACGTGAGCCGGATGGGGTCCCGTCTCAGCTCCAGGGTTTCGCGGTGGGCATAGGCGAACAGCCGCATGGGGCTGAACGCGCTGCCACGATCAGCTCGTGAGGTTCCCGCTGCGGAAGGCATGGTCTCTGCGGCTTCCTCGACGACCTCTTTCTGCGTCGCCTCTCCGCTGGCTTCTTCGAGGTACCCGATGAAGGCTTCTTCGAGGTTCGCAGCGCCACGGGTACGGATCAAGCCTTCGGGCGTATCGCTCACCAGCACACGCCCCGCGTGCATCAGCGAGATGCGGTCGCAACGTTCCCCCTCGTTCATGAAATGGGTGGAGATAAAGATCGTCACGCTGTCCTTGCGGGAGAGCTCGATCAAGAGCTCCCAAAATCCGTCGCGGGCCACCGGGTCGACACCGGACGTCGGCTCGTCCAGGATCAATATCTCCGGCTGATGGACGACGGCGACCGCCAGGGAGAGACGCTGGCGGAGTCCGAGCGGAAGCGCCTCCGCCAGGTCATCCAGATAGTCTTCCAGCTTGAACCGTTTGGTCAGCTCTGCCACACGCCCGGGGATCTTCTCCGGCTGGAGGTGAAAGAGGCGCGCATGCAGCTCCAGGTTTTGCCGCACCGTGAGTTCGCCATAGAGAGAGAACGCCTGGGACATGAAGCCGACACGCTTGCGCGTGTCAAGGTCCTGGGCGTTCACCGGCCGGTCGAACAGCTTGGCAGTCCCTTCCGATGCGGGCAATAGACCGGTGAGCATCTTCATCGTGGTGGTCTTGCCGCAGCCGTTGGAGCCGAGGAAGCCGAAGATCTCGCCGCGCTCGATGCGAAAGCTCACATGATCGACCGCCGTAAACGTGCCGAACCGCATCGTGAGTCCGTGCGCCTCAATCGCCGGCTGGCCCTCCTGTGTCCGGCGAGGAGGGATCGTGACAGCGCTGTGGCCTCGACGTTTCTCTTCAGGAAGCAATGAAACAAAAGCCTCTTCCAACGTCCGCACGTTCATGCGATCCTTCAGTTCCGCCGGGCTCCCTGTCGCAAGGACCTTCCCCGCGTCCATGGCCACCAGCCAGTCGAATCGCTCGGCCTCCTCCATGTAGGCGGTGGCCACGAGCACGCTCATCCCCGCGCGCCGCTTCCGGATCCGATCGACGAGGTCCCAGAACTGCCGGCGCGACAACGGATCAACCCCGGTGGTCGGTTCATCCAGAATCAACAGATCGGGGTCGTGAATCAGCGAGCAACATAAGCCCAGTTTCTGTTTCATGCCGCCTGATAACTTTCCTGCGGGACGGTCCCGAAACGGCGTCAACCCCGTGCTTCGCAGCAGGTCTGTGATCCGCCATTCGCGCTCTTCACGGTTCTGTCCGAACAGGCGGCCGAAGAAATCCACGTTTTCGAAGACCGATAAGGTCAGATAAAGGTTGCCTCCCAGTCCTTGGGGCATATAGGCGATTCGCGGATAGCTCTCGTTGCGATGCCGCGCAGCCGCCATATCGCCGCCGAGGACTTCGACCCCGCCGGCCTGGATTTTTTTTGCGCCGGCAATCAGGGCCAGCAAACTGGATTTGCCGACCCCGTCCGGACCGATGAACCCCACCATGCGGCCGCCCGGAATGTCCAAGGTCACCGCATCAAGAGCAGTCGTGTCCCCATAGCGATGGGTGACGCCGGTGACACGAGCGACTGATGGAGGCGATTCATTCATGGCATGGGCTTGGTTTGAAGAGATGAGGGCCACTGAACAGCCTTATCAAGTTGTACGTACGCCACGCCCGGGAGACCCGGTTTGACCTGGGCCTCATGCCCTTTGACCAACTCGGGATCGATTTTGACCTTGATTCGAAACATGAGTTTCTCGCGTTCCGTTCTGGTTTCCACTTCTTTAGGCGTGAACTGAGCCTTGTCGGCGACAAACGAGACCGCAGAGGGGATGACGAGGTTCGGAGCGGCATCGAGCGTAATCCGCGCTTGAGCACCCAGCGCTATTTTCCCCGCCTCAGCGGCCGGAAGAAACACCGTCATGTAGACATCGGTCGGATCGATAAGCGTCAGGACCTTTCCTCCTGCTGCCAGCACTTCGCCGGGCTCCGCCAACCGAAACTGTACCCGGCCGCTCCGAGGCGCAGTCAGCACGCTATCCTTGAGATCAACCTGAATCCGTTCCTTTTGCGCGAGGGACGCCGCGATCGTCGCGTCCGCTTCCGCCAATTGAGCTTCAGCCTGTGTGGTCGCGGCCTTCGCCGTGTCCATCGTGGACCGCGTACGATCGTAGTCTTTCGCGGAGATATTGGCGTTGACGTAGAGAGCACGAGCCCGCTCAAAATCCCGTTCGGCTAATAAGGTTTCACTCCGCCGTTGCGCAATCAGTGCCTTGGCCGTGATCTGGCCCTGCCTGGAGCGCAGGACTTGCGCCTCCGCTTCTCGCACCTGCGCGTTCAACGAACTCGTATCCATGCGGGCGACGACTTGTCCGCCTTGGACGCGATCGCCCTCATCGACCAGCACCTCCGCAATACGGCCTGGGAATTTGGTGGCGACGTCGATCTCCTGCACCTCGAGTCGTCCGTTGCCGCTGGCAAATCCAACGAGCGGTGGGATTCGAAAATAGAACCACCAGACGGACGCTCCTGCCACGACCAATAGAAGCGCAATTCCTATAACAGTGGGGCGAGCGATCTTTGGGGTCGGCATGGAGTCACTCCGTGTCAATCAGTTCCGTGGGTCATCGCGCAGAACCGGCGAGACGCCGGCATTCACAAAATGCGTTTTCAGTCGTTCGAACCAGGCGGCTCGCTCTTCGGAGCTTCGAAAGAAACTCATCTGCCCCACCGCCCGCTGTACCTTCGCCAGATCGATCAGAAATTCATAGACCGCATTGGCGGCGGCCTGATTCGCGGTCAGCGCGGCATTCTGCGAATTCAGAAGCTTGATGATGTCCACCGCTCCTCTGGAATATTGATCCACCACCAAATCCAGGGTCTTGCGGGCCGACTCGGCCGCTTTCCGCGAGAGTCTGATGCTGGGAAAGGAAGCGCCGGTTTGATACAGCGTAGTGCGGACCCGTTCTTCAACCTGTTGCGCGACGGCGGCCCGCTCGAACTGCACCTGACGCAGTTCTTCACGCGCCTTAAGGGCCGTGGCATCTTTGTATCCGCCCTGGAACAGGGGGAACGTCAACCCGATACTCGCCACATAGAAATTGTTCTGGGTCTGCGCAAAGCCGACCGGGCCCAGGGGAACTGTCAGGCTCCCGGCTCCTCCTCCCCCTTGGGCATATTGCTGAAACCCCGCGCCCTGCAAGGCGATCTCTGGAAGCCAATAGGCTCTCTGGGCATTCGTGATGGTTCGCTCCCGAGCCGCGCTCAAGGCGTCAAGCCGCCGCAATTCGGGAGCCGCCTGGATTCCTTCTTCGACTTCGAAATCCCGGAATATCTGAAATCCCCGTGGATTCTCGACATAGGCGAACAATTGGCGCGTATCGCCCAGTAACCCCGGGTCCTCCAGGGTTTGCTCCACTGTTTGAAACTTCTCTTCCAGCGGACGATTCAAGATGCGGTTCAGGTCCACTTCCGCCTGCCGTTCTTGAGCCTCGGCGGAGACCACGGCTTTTTGCCCATTGGCCACCTCTGCTTCCCATCGAAAGACTTCATCCCGGAGGGCATAGCCGACAGACTCACGGGCCGCAGCCAAGTCAAGATTGGAACGCGTCAGTTTGAGGTTGTCTTTCTGAATACGTCGCGCGGTCTTGGTCCGAAGGACGGTCAGATAGGCGACGGCCGCGTCCTGCCCGATATCCAACCGCAGTTGCTTCCACTCTTCTTCTCGAGAGAGTTGCTCCTTCTGTTGCACCGTATACTTGGTCCAGGCGTCGTCCGAATACAGGAGTTGCCGGAATCCGCCGAGCGCCACTGCGGCTTGGCCGGGAGTTCCACCGGTGCCGAACGTATCCGGCCCTCGGCCATTCAAGACGCCTGACGTGCCGACGAACACCTGAGGGAACAGACCGGATCGTGCCTGTCCCACCTGACCCACTCCTGCCGCAACCTTGCGGCTCGCTGCGATCAGATCCAGGTTCGCGTCCGCAGATTCACGAACCGCATCGAAGAGCGACAGGCGGCGTGAGGCGCCGGCTGCATCCTCGTTCACCAACTCTGCCTCGCTCAATACCTGGAAACTGGGCCATTTGTCGATTGCACGCACCGTCGCCATATTGATCGTGAGCTGCTCGCCCCGGACAAAGGCCACTTCAAGCCGTCCGGCGTCGGTTCCTGAAAGAATACGCTGCACATTCGTCGCGATCGTTCGCGCGAATCGCCTCAGATCCAATTCAGGCGACAGAGCGACAGTGATCCCTCGTTGCACGTCCTGTCCGACTGCCGAAAAGCTGGGAAGTTTTCGCCGGTTGAGGGCCGCAACCAAGCGATCGACCTCACCGCCAGGCAGACGCGGCAGAGGCGAAAGATAGACGGCCTCTGTGTCGGGAGGGATCGAGCCAACGGCCGCCTCGGCAGAGGTCTCGACCGGAATCACGGTAATATTTATGCCGTACGTCTCTGCGATCTTTCGCGCGCGGTCCTTAAATGACGGAAGAGCCTCCAATAAGACCCGATCCGCCAAGAGGGTCAACCGAGTAAAGGGAAACACCTCTTTGAAGACCTCGAGATTGCGCTCGAAGCCCTTGCCGGTGACGAGGTAGCTGAGGTTTTTCATCCCGCTCGTGCCCTTCTTGAACGGCAGCCCTTGCAAGCGCGGATCGATGATCATCGGCCCGATCACAGGCTTAGGTAGTTGTTTTCTTTGACCGACCTCTTGGGAGGCTAGAATCCCCAAGGCGATGACGAGATCGACACGGGGCTGAGTCAGCACACGATCGATCGCCTGTTTCACCCCTTGCACCGACCATCCTCCCTCAAGCTGCAAATCATCGGGGAACCGCACGTCGAATTCCCCACGAGTGAGTTCAACAATTTCCTTCTGAATGAGATCACGAAGCTCCGGCACGAGCTCCGAGGGTCCATCACGAACAATCCCCACGCGGACCACCGGTAACGACTTGGCCTCCAGGGTATAGCTCCAGGACAGAAGGAAGATGACGCCGATGATGTACAAGAACGTTTTGGTATACATAAGCGTCACTCCCCGACAGGGTTATTTCTCCGTGGCAATGCAATTCTGGACTACTGCCTTCGTAAATGTCCTTCCTTTCTCACCATAGATCAAAGCAACAGACCAAAACAACCTGACACGTCTAGCCCACTCCCTTGCCTCCAACATGATATTTATGAGTAGGTACGACTATGTATCATCTCTTCACGCAAACGTGATGAGCGGCTTCAACATGCCGTCTGCTTTCGTCCTCATCAGCTCAAAGGCCTTCTCCACATCGCTGCGAAATGTGCAGGTCATCGGCTTCAGCGATCCTGCACAGTTCCTCTCGAGGGAGATGGCGACGCCGAGCCGGTCCTGACGAAAGTAGATGTCGCGAATCACGCCCTTTTTGTACGACTCCCAGATGTGGCGCACCTCATCGTGCAGGTGAGGCTGCTATTTTTCCAGCGTCGCACCGGGTCGGGACGGTCGAGGCAAAGAATCTTCATTGGCGTTCCTTTCGTGCAAGCATGTCACTTTTACTGTCCATGTTTCGAACTACGGCCGCAGCAGCGTCTTGATCGCGCGGCGCTCGTCCATCGCCCGATAGCCTTCAGCCACCTGATCGAGCGGAAGAGTCAGATCGAAAACCTTGCCTGGATTGATTTCCCTGTCCAGCACCAAGTCGATCAGCTTGGGCAGGTAGCGGCGCACCGGCGCAGGGCCACCGTGAAGGTGGACATGTGAGTAGAACAACTTCTCACCATCGAGCAGGACTCCGTGCGGCACGCCGACGTAACCGACGGAGCCGCCCGGACGGGTCGCAAGAATCGCTTGCATCATTGATTCTTGAGTGCCGACGCACTCCAGCACCGAGTCAGCACCAATGCCGTTGGTTAGCTCGTTGATTTGGGTAGTGCCCTCGTCGCCGCGCTCAGTCACAATGTCGGTCGCGCCGAACTCGCGGGCGAGCTTCTGCCGTTCTTCGTGCCGACTCATCGCAATGATCCGCTCGGCCCCCATCTGCTTGGCCGAAAGCACGCCCAGGAGCCCAACCGCGCCATCACCGACGACCACGACGGTTGATCCCGGTTTCACGTTCGCTGCATCAGCAGCGAACCAGCCGGTGCCCAGAACATCCGATGTGGTCAGCAGGCTCGGGATCAGGTCGTTCGACGGAACGCCCGGCGTCCGCACCAGCGTTCCGTCCGCCAGCGGCACGCGGAGCACCGGCGCTTGCGCCCGAAGCATCCACTCGCGATGCACGCATGACGATTGGTAGCCGGCCTGGCAGTGGGGACACGTGTTGTCGGATGTGGCGAACGAGCCGATGACGAACTGCCCCGGCTTGACCGACCGCACCGCGCCGCCGATCTCCTCGACGATGCCACAGTATTCGTGGCCCATCGGCGTGGGTCCGGTGATCGGCTGCAGCCCGCGATACGGCCACAAGTCCGACCCGCACACACACGTGGCGGCGATGCGGATGACCGCGTCCGTTGGTTCTTCAATCCCCGGCGTTTCGCGGTCCTCGAACCGGATGTCGCGCGGGCCGTAAAGGACGGTTCCTCGCATGATTCCTCTCCTCGTCTAAAGGTGCCCGCCGCGATTCGTGGCGGGTATACGTCCTGCTTCTCGCGTCGAGGGCGGCCCGCTTTCGGCAGAGGTCCGCCTACCGAGCCGCCGAGCATGTCCAATCCGGGTCCTTCCCTTCATTCCGGAAGGATGGCGGTCACGCGGATCTCGACCCGCATCTTCGGGTCTCCGAGGGCGGCGACTCCCAGGCACGTCCAGACTGGGGCATGGCCGGGCATGTAGTGACGGAACCGCTCGGCCATGGCCTGGTTGATTTCTTCCTGGTCGCCGTCGAGCCCCACGTGGTAAGAGTTCACATGGATCACGTACTCCCAGCGCGCGCCGGCGACAGCCAAAGTCCGCTCGACGTTGCGAAACGCCTGAGCGATCTCATCCGTGATCGACTCGGGGAACTCCCAGTCATCGTTCCAGCCGCCCTGGCCCGAAAGCTCCAGCCGGTTGCCGATCTTGACCGCCTGGGAATAGTGGAACAGTTTTAGGTTGCGCTCACCGTAACCGGGGGTGACGAAGAATTCAGGCTTGTTCATGGCGTTCGCTCCCTGTGCTGGTTGTAAGTTCACCAGGTTTGCAGCTCCACACTCGCTACAGCAGTCGCTGCGGAAATAATAACGTCACGTCGTGAGTGACCTACGGGTCTTGATTGTTAGATTCTATCTTCGTCGTTGGTTTCTTTCATCATTTTCTCCCTGCGCAGCCCCGACGGTTCAGAAACGTGCGGCGGTGGTGCATAGCCATGGGTGACACCTTCGGAATTAATCGGGCGAGACCAGTTTTTGTTGCTCCGCCGGATAGCGGTCGCCCACGATCTCAATCTTCGAAACGGAACCCTCGATCTCACTCATTTCGGCGGCCGACAATTTCAGGTCCGCCGTTCTCAGGTTTTCTTCCAGGTGTGCCAGCTTGGTAGTGCCGGGAATGGGCACGATCCAGGGTTGTTTGGCAAGCAGCCAGGCCAACGCGACCTGTGCGGATGTCACTCCCCGAGTGCGGCCGAATCGATTGAGCGCCTCCACGATCGCCAGATTGGCTCTCATCGCTTCCGGCGTGAAACGGGGCAGTGTCTTGCGGTTGTCGCTTCCGGAATCGAACCGGGTGTATTCACTCAGGTTGCCTCCGAGAAATCCTCGGTTCACGGGGCTGTACGGGACGAAGCCAATCCCGAGTTCTTCGCAGGCCGGCAGAACTTCCTTCTCGGGTTCTCTCCACATTAAATGGTATTCGCTCTGGACAGCGGTGACCGGCTGAACCGCGTGCGCCCGGCGGATCGTCTTCGCCCCGGCTTCGGAGAGGCCGAAGTGTTTGACCTTGCCGGCCGCGATCAGTTCTTTCACCGCGCCGGCGACGTCTTCGATCGGCACGTTGGGATCGACGCGATGCTGATACAGCAGTCGATGCGGTCGGTGCGCAGCCGCTTGAGCGACCCCTCGACGACCTGCTTGATGTGCTCGGGCCGGCTGTTCAGCATGGGTGAACCTATCATTCCGCGCGGATCGGCGCCCGCAACGATGTCAAACCCGAACTTGGTGGCGATGACCACGCGATCACGTAGTGGCTGTAGTGCTTCGCCGACGAGGTCTTCGTTGGTATACGGACCATACACCTCGGCGGTGTCGAAGAAGGTCACGCCGCGATCCACCGCCGCGCGGATCAGCTTGATTCCTTCCTGCTTGTCCATCGGCTGGCCATAACTGAAGCTCATGCCCATGCAGCCGAGCCCAAGGGCCGACACTTCCAAGTTGCTCTTTCCGAGTTTTCGTGTTTGCATAACTTCTCCTCCGAGGCGTTATCGTTTAGCCTCGCACTGATCACGCAAACGTGATGAGCGGCTTCAACATGCCGTCTGCCTTCGTTCTCATCAGCTCAAAGGCCTTCTCCACATCGCTGAATCTGAATCGATGCGTCGTCAGAGGCAGCGGATTGACGCGCCCGGTTTCCAAGAGCCGCATTAGCCGTTTCATCCGTTCCGCTCCGCCGGGGCAGAGCCCGGTCCTGATGACCTTGTCGCCCATCCCGACGCCCCATTCTTTGCGCGGCATCTGCACATAATTTCCTTCGCCATGGTATCCAATATTCGAGATCGTCCCGCCCGGACGCGTCGCTTTGATGCAGGCTTCGAACGTCGCCTGGGCTCCGAGGGCTTCGATGGATGAATCCACGCCTTGCCCGTCCGTCAAGCTCAGAATGACTTCGACGGGATCCTGTTCCGTGAAGTCGATCACCACATCCGCCCCGAATTCTTTCGCCAGTTTCTTTCGCTGCGGCACGGCCTCCACCGTAATGATCAGGCCGGCCCCCAGTAACCGTGCCCCCACTGTGGCCATGAGGCCGACCGGACCCTGGGCCAAGACCGCCACCGAACCGCCGATGGGAATATTTGCATGCTCGGCCCCCATGAACCCGGTGGACATCATATCTGTACAGTAAGCCACCTGCTCATCGGTGAGACCCGCCGGAATCGGCGCCAAGTTCGCTTGCGCGCTGTTGACATGGAAATATTCCGCAAGGTTTCCATCTTTGACGTTGGCGAACTTCCACCCACCGAGCATCTCGGTACATTGAGACGTGTAGCCGCGCAGGCAATTCTCGCACTGATAACAGGGAGTGATGGCGTTGACTCCGACCCGATCGCCCTCACGAAATCCCTTCACGGCGCTGCCCAATTTGTAAATGACCCCCACGGCCTCATGGCCCAGGGTCAGGTTGGTGCGTTCTCCGATCGCCCCTCCGACCGTATGGACATCGGACGTACAGATGAGTGCGGCGGTCGTCTTGACAATGGCATCGTTTGGTCCGGGATCAGGAATCGGCTTCTCCATCATCCCCACCGAGCCGAGCTTCTTCATGACAAATGCTTTAATGGTCTGGGCCATGGTTTGCTCCTCCTTATATCTGGATTGAGTTGGGGCTTTC
>DAONAB010000061.1:0-12352 GCA_035400805.1 Nitrospira sp.
AGTTCGTACACAGCATGCCCCCCGTGCAGGAGACGGATAAGGAGCGGCACGCGCTCTTGGAGGCGATTTCGCACGCCCAGGGATTTCTATCGATTGAAGACACCCCCGTCCCACGTTCACGGCGGGCATCGACTACACGGTAACCCATGAACAACGGGGGCAGCCACGACTGTGACTGCCCCCGCAACGTGCCCAACTCATACGAGCAGCATTTTTAAAGCCGCAAGACCCGCAGGATGTTCAAACAGCCAGTCCGGCTAGGCCGCAGCTCGATAAGCGGCGAGACGTACCGGAGCTGTACGTTGAGCCCCTGAACGACGCGAGAACGAAGCCGGCGGACGTTTTCAACCTTCCCGTTACGCCATCTGCTGAATGGCTGATAGCAGCCACTTCCCGGATCCGAACCGCATGAAGGTCCAGACTTCGGTCGTTTCGACCGGCAGCTCGGCACTGCCCTCTACGAGATACCCCTGTTCGCCAGGCTGCTTAGCAAGAGCGATCGTGTAGTCCTTAGCGCTCCAGCTGAGACTGACCGTGGCATACTGCGTCGCACCTTCACTCCACGATTCCCGGACTTCTGCCCGTCCCAGGATCACATCCTCCACGCGATTCGCGACACCTTCACTGGCCTGCTCGGCCAGACCGGTGCTGAAGTAATCCAGCATTTCAGGCGTGACCAGACGTCGCAAGCCGGCGAGATCTTGATGACCCCACGCCGTTTGAATATCGATGAGGGCCCGCTGAAACGCGGCCTTGTCTGCCGAGGTAATTTCGTCTTCAACAGCGGACGCAGACGCCGCCCCGAATCCTGCCCGTGACGATTCGGCTAACAGCGAACCGCTCGCGGCACTGGTTCGTGAAAGCCCGGCAAAGTTCGGCGCCGGTGTGCGCCGCGATCGCATGTACCACCACAGTGCGCCACCACCCATGATCATCAGCAAGAGCAACATGCCGTTCGAGCTTGAGCCGCCCGCCGCCTGTTCTCCCTCAGCACCCTCCGTCGTCCGCGCGCTCGTGTCAGTCGCGCCAAAAATCATGTGTCCCAGCCAGGTTCCCGCAAGACCACCAGCAATGCCGGCCAGGAGCGGGTTCCGTTGAAACCATGACGGCTGCGCGGCGGGCGCAGGCCTGGATGCCGTCGAAGGACTACCCGCCATCGAAGGCGGCGGGGTGGCGGAAGGCCTGGCCGTCGTGGATTGTTCGATCGGCTTGGCCCCATTGTCCTGATAAGTACGCGATCCGCGGCTTCCCATACTCCCCGATGAACCGCTGCTGCGCGATCCGCTGGAGAATCCGCCCCCTCCTCCTCGCGCCTTCGCGAAAGAAATGGTCGGAAGACCCACTAAGACAAGCACGAGACCTGCGGCTATAAGTTTGGTTGTATGCAAGATGAGTATCCTTTCCATGGACGATCGAACCATGCTGATGACTCCGTCATCCTATCAGCCCTGAGCGGTGAACACCAACCCGTTATTCCGCCTCTCGATGAGGACGTGACGGTTGGCCCTCCGGTACAGTAACGTACGCCTCGGAAATATGGTCACTGGAATCAAGGCATCGCTGCGAAAGTGGCAGAGAAAGGTCGCGTCATGAAACAAGGCTATCGGCTCATCGTGGTGGATAAAGATGGAGTGCTGGTCTCTGAATTTCAACTGACCGAGCAGGCCCTCGCCGCACCGGACGCGTTCGTAGCCGCGCTGAAGGACTCGATCGAGGAGATCGAAGAGGGAGACGCCTGACCGTTGACGGCTCTTATCCATCGCTCATGACGATCTTCAGACTTTACCGAACCTACGCAATACCAGTATTTCCCGCCAAGCTCCGTTGACAGATTTCTTCATAAGCATTACCGTACCGCCATCATCGTTTTCCTCATCCGCACTATCCATAGACTCGAGCCTGCCGACCAAGGAGGTACGTATGGCCAACACCGCCACAGCATCCGCTGCAAAGCCCAAAGCCCTTTCGTTACACATCGGTCTTAATGCCGTGAGCCCCGCCGCCTACGGCGGCTGGAGCGGGGAATTGGCCGCGTGTGAGTTCGACGCCAAAGACATGGCCGCCATTGCCAAATCGCAGGGGATGAAATCCACCGTGCTGCTGACCAAGCAAGGCACACGCGCGAAAATGCTGGCCGCGATGCGGAAGGCCGCCAAGCAGCTCGAGAGGGGCGATCTCTTTTTCCTCACCTACTCCGGCCATGGCGGCCAGGTGCCCGACGTGACGGGAGAAGAAATCGACAAGCAGGACGAGACCTGGTGCCTCTACGACGGCCAGCTCATCGACGACGAGTTGTATTTCGAATTGAGCGGCTTTGCGGCAGGCGTGCGCATCCTCGTGTTGTCCGACAGCTGCCATAGCGGCACAGTCACCCGCGCCGTGCCGCCTCCACTTGATGGCACAAAAGTGGCGGGCCGTTCCAAGATGATGCCGCCTGCCGTCGCCATGCGCACCTATCGCGAACACCAGGCGTTCTACAACAAACTGCAACATGACGTGGCGAAGGCCGCCGGCAAAGCTTCCTCTGCCGATCCGGATACGGTGCTGTCCCAACTGGCGGTGAGCCCTCGTCTTACAGCGATCGCCAAAAAGTTCCATGCAGCCGCCATTCTGATCTCAGGCTGCCAGGACAACCAGACATCCATGGACGGCGAGCACAACGGCGCGTTTACCGAACAGGTGCTCAAAGCGTGGAACCACGGGAGCTACCGCGGGAACTATGCCAAATTCCATGCGGCGGTGAAGGCGGGCCTGCCGGCCAGCCAATCGCCCAATCTGTTTACGCTTGGGGCGGCGGCGCGCTTTCTCCGGCAGCAACCGTTCAGCGTGTAAAAGCCCGGGGCGCCTCCATCCATCGCACAGGAGGTCAGGCTCATGACCATGAGACACGTCGTGCACATCGCCGCGCTCGTCGGCGCCCTCGCCGTATCCGGCTCTACTGAGGCAGCGGAATTGGCCGGCGCGTGGAAAGGCGTGCTGAGCAGTCCGGACGGCAGCCGGGCTGACGTTCAAATCGAATTCAGCCCCCAGGGTCTTCCCCTCTACTCCTATACCAACAACAAGGGCGTGACACGCCAGGTTGAATTGTCCCACGTCGGGCAAACGATCGAATACGTACCACCGGGTGGCGGCGTGCAACGGATGGCCGTGAAGCGGTTCGAGCAAGGCCCCGGGCGTGTCTCGATCAACATCATCGGCTCCTTCGAGCGCGCCAGTCAGGGCTATATGGACCAACGCCAGGAGGCCGCCTTGTTTGAGTACACGCTGGTCCCGGACGGAATGAGAATGCGCGTGACGACGCGAACGGCTTCTCACTTCGGAGACAAGGATCTCATCGTCGGTGGTGATCCGAGCTCGGTTGTGGCTGAAGGCGTGCTGCAGCGGGTACACTGACTGGCATCGCACGACTGGCGTCTCGATTATGGTCAGCCCTGCCGGCTGTCGATTTTTTACGAGGTTCGTGTCGCATTCAAAAATTCCCATGGACTCCATGAAATAAACGCGCACCGGAATGATCGATAAACCCATCCTCTCATTGTCCGAATCACTCACCCCTGAGCGGCGCACGGCCTTTTACGAACGCCATAAGCCCATTGCCGTCGCGATGATCGTCATCGTCTTTCTGCTGCCCTTCGTCGGGGTGTTTGTGTACGGACTGCTCGGGGCCGCCGCGAGTGTGATGGTGTCCGCCTTCGGGTATTACCTCACCCCCTACCTGATGCAACGCCTGGGCTTCCGCGCGAGTCCTTAGTCACGCACCCGCACCCGGGTAAAACTACCGAGCCGCCACCCGCAGAAATTCCGTCTTTGCTATTCTGATTTGGCAACCTGCCCTACAATGCCTCCTGAAGGAGTCGTTCACTACTGGAGGTACCTGGAATGTTTCTCCCCGCACGAGTCTTCACCTCGAAAAACCGTCGCACATCCCTGCAGAGCATTCCCCGCCGATTGACCGCTCAGTCGATTGAGGAACAGATTCGCGCCTTGCAGACGGCATGGGCTGATGTCTTGTCGCTGCCCCTGTGCCTGACGGTCCTCGCGTTGTACGAATGGTGGCGGTGGTTGTTCTCCATTCCCTCCAATCCGTTGCTGCTGACCGTTGTCGCGGCTGTGGCTATCCATGCCTCACGACGACGCCGCAAAGTCTACAGGGCCGAATTGAAACAGCTCCAGCTGAACCGGCCTGCGCAACCGACCCTGCATGACGTCGTCGAGCTGCTGGGTATCGCCGGAAGACGGATCCTGCAAGACCTCACAGGGAAGCTTTCTCCTGCGACGCTCATCGCCTCTGCCCGCCGGTTCGCCTCACCCGCCAATGGGCTCGCGAAGCGCCTCTTCGCGCGTTCATAAGCCGACTGCGCGGCCCCGCGTTGCTTGACAGTCTGAAAGCCCATCTACGACAATGCCGCCATGGCAGAGCGGATCGTCATCGAACGGTTGGAGTTCTACGGCCGTTGCGGCGTGACGGAAGACGAACGCCGCAAACCCCAGCTGATCGTCGTCGATCTCGAACTGGAAGCGGCCGTTGAATCGGCGGCGGTTTCGGATCGTTTGAATGAAACCATTGATTACGCCCGGGTCGCGGAGCGTATCGTGGCCCTCAGCACAAACCTTACGTGCCAGCTGCTGGAAACCCTGGCGGAGCAGTTGGTCGGCATGTTGTTCGCGGAATTTCCTGCCGATCGCGTCCGCCTCTGGATTCGAAAAGTCCATGCCCCGCTGGCCATGGTCGCCGGATCAGTCGGCATCCGGTTTGAACGCACGCGCACCGCGCACCAGTCCAAAATCCAGCCCCTGAGCCCGGCACCGTTTCTCATTGAACAACTCGCGCGTCTCCCCAAGGGACACATCCTGGATGTCGCCGCCGGGCGCGGACGCAATGCCCTCTACCTCCTGGCTCAGGGATCACAGGTTGAGGCCATCGATCGGAATACCGATGCCCTCGCAACATTGGAAGCCACTGCAGCAACGCAACATCTCTCCGGCCTGACGACACGCGTCCTTGATTTGGAAGCCTCTGCCGACCACCCGCCGAGCTTAGGCCAGCGCTGTTATGATGCCATCGTCGTGTTTTTTTACCTGCATCGTCCCCTGTTCCCGGTCATTCTCGAGGCCTTAAAACCGAACGGCATCCTCCTGTACGAAACCTTTACCATCGACAATTACTTTCGCCATCAGCATCCCAGACGATGGGAGTTCTGCCTGGCGCAGAATGAACTCCTCCGCCTGACATCTCCGCTACGCGTCCTCCACTACGATGAGGGCGAACATGACGGAGGCCATGGTAGCGGGCCATGCTACACCGCGCGACTGGTCGCGCAGAAAACGGGGCCGGATACAGCACCATGAGTCGTATTGATCTTCATTTGCATACCACCCACTCCGACGGCAGTTTTTCAACAGCCGAGGTCATGGCCTTTGCCAAGCAGGCCGGCCTCGCGGCACTCGCCATCACGGATCACGACATTGTCGACGGCATCCCCGAAGCGACGGCGATCGGGAAAGAACTCGGCATCGAGGTGGTGCCCGGCGTCGAAATCAGTTCGCGGCTCGGGGAGAGCGAACTCCACATTCTCGGGTATTTTCTGAATTGGACCGACCCGCTCTTGGCGCAACGCCTGAGCACGTTGCGCGACAGCCGCCACCTGCGCAACCCGAAGATCGTCCAACGCCTCAACGAGCTGGGCATTCCCATCACATATGAAGAAGTGCGAGCCCTGGCAGGCACGGAATCCGTGGGGCGCCCCCACATCGCCCGTCTACTGATGGAAAAGAAGTTCGTGACCTCGGCGAAAGAAGCCTTCGACCGGTATCTGGCAAACGGCCGCCCGGCCTTTGTCGACCGTGACTTACCCGCACCGGCCGACGCCGTGCGATGGATCCGCGAAGCCGGTGGTGTGCCAGTGCTTGCCCACCCGACGTGGGTCAGAACATCGGCCGAAGGCTTGCGCGTCCTGGTCCGGGAACTCAAGGCCGCCGGATTGGGAGGGGTTGAAGTCCATTACAGCACTCATACGCCCAGTCAAACGACCGAATACCTCGACCTGGCCAAACAATGCGACCTTCTCGTCACCGGCGGCAGCGATTTTCACGGCGTCACCAAGCCGGATATTGAAGTCGGCATCGGGCGCGGCCAACTCAAGGTCTCTCAGAAGCTGCTCGATCCGCTCAGGAAAGCCGCCACCGTGTTCTGAGCACGTCACGCCGCCCAGACACCCCCTCGCTTCCTCATCCCGGGCAAAGTCCTACCGCCGTTTTCGTGTGGTGTGATTCCCTCGTTTCGTTGACAGGGTAAGACCGTACGTTACACTGAGCTACAACGACGTACCACGCCAACACATGACCACATCCTGGGGCTGGATCGGCCCGTATTTCATCGTCATTGTCCTTGCGGTTCTGGTCGGGCCATTTCTCGCGACCCTCCCGCTGTTTACGCATACCTACCTCCGGCCCTTGGGCATGAACGCCGCCCAAGCGGTACGGTTCATTGCTGACGGCATTTGCCTGCTGATGATCTGGTCCGCGGCCTCACGGGCCAGACGGGACCTCAAAGACAATGGCAAGGGACAGACCTTTCTCCGCGCCATCCTGTTCCCATCCGCGTTGTTTGTGATCGTCATTGCCGCATTCCAGGCCTATGAAGCGCATGGGATGTCCGTGCTCGGCCCGCCCAAACAGCCGCTCTATAACTGGTTGATCACGGGCGGGCTCATCGGCTCGGCCACGTGGCTGACGTTTGCCTGGGTCCGGCATGTCGACGCCCTGACTAGAATGTTTTCTGGACGCCCACGCCGCCGAGCGGTGACTGAAGAACCGGTGCGGGCCGACAAGACCGACGAGGGGCGCACGTCTGACGAAGCCATCTCCTCCGCCCCGGGCCGCCCGACGGCCAGTGCCGTCGTGCGCAATGGCACCGGCGTACCCGCCACCTTAGGACGCTACCAGGTGCTCAAGGAACTGGGACGCGGTGCCATGGGAGTGGTCTACCTGGGCAAGGATCCCACCATCCAACGTTTTGTCGCCATCAAAACTATGCGACTGGAGGACATCGACAAGGAAGAGGATCTGAAAGAATTTCGAGACCGGTTCTTTCGCGAAGCGGAGTCCACCGGACGGCTCTCCCACCCGAACATCATCACGGTCTACGACGCCGGCGAGCAGGACGGCCTGGCCTACATCGCCATGGAGTATCTTGAAGGAGTGCTCCTCAACTGTTACTGCCAGAAATCGACGCTGGTCCCGGCCAAGCAGGCGCTGCAAATTGTCGCCACCGTCGCCGAGGCGCTGGATTACGCTCACGGTCAGGGCGTCATTCACCGCGACGTCAAACCGCCGAACATCATGATCCTCAAGCAACGCCTGGTGAAGGTCATGGATTTCGGCATCGCCAAGATGGCCAGCGCGTCGAAAACGCAGAGCAGCATGATCGTCGGGACGCCGCGGTATATGTCGCCCGAACAGGCCACCGGGAAAGATGTGGACGGACGATCCGATGTCTTTTCGCTCGGCATTGTGCTCTTTGAACTTCTGACCGGAGAGCGGCCCTTCGACGCCGAGAACATGCCCGCGCTGGTCACGCGCATCGCCAAGGCTCCGCACGCCCCGTTGATGAAGTACCGCCGCGACCTGCCTACGCGTGTCCAAAGCATTGTGGATCGGGCGCTGCAGAAAGAGATTCAGAACCGCTACCGGTACGCGGGCGACATGGCGCAAGACCTCCGTGAAGTCTTTCAGGTGATGCCGAGATAACCACGCCCATGCACCCCTGGCACATCACACATGGAGCCGCCTCGGATATCGGCCTGGTCCGCCGCCTCAACGAAGACCGGTATCATGCCGATCCGGCGGCCGGACTGTTTATCGTCTGTGACGGAATGGGCGGCCATCGGGCCGGCGAAATCGCCAGCAGCCGCACGGTGGAGATTATTCCTTCCCACGTGGCGGAGGCGGACCAGTCCCTTCCGTTGATCGGAGTCCCTAGTCCGGAGTTTTCACCCGCCACCAATCGCCTGGCGAGCGCGGTGCGCCTTGCCAATCACCGGGTGCATCAGGAAGCGGCAGGCCGCGCAGAATATGCCGGTATGGGGACGACGGTTGTTGCAGTCCAGCTCACCGGTGCCGTTCTGTCAATCGCCCACGTCGGCGATAGCCGGCTCTACCTGATTCGCGACGGCGCGGTGCAGTTGCTCACCATCGATCATTCGCTGGTGCAAGAACAGGTGCGATCCGGACTGCTGGCCGCTGCCGATATGGCGCGCGCCCCGCATCGGCATGTGTTGACGCGCGCGGTGGGCGTGCATCCTTTGGTGGAGGTGGAATTGGGAGAGGTTCCGGTATTGCCGGGAGATATCCTGTTGCTCTGTTCCGATGGATTGACCGCGGGCGTGTCCGACGATGTCATTCTGCGCGTCAGCCAGGAATGGACCGATCCCCAGGCCGTGGCAGACCGTCTTATCGCCTTGTCGAATGCCGCCGGCGGCACCGACAACGCAACCGTCATCGTCGCCGTGGTGAGGCAACGGCCCACCGGTCTCTGGACCCGCATGTACAGCCAATTGATTTCGCCTCCTGCATAGGGAGTATCTGAAGGAGCGGCATGTCTCAGCATCACCCAGCACCACCTCTCCTGCTCGTGAGGGCGCCCCATGGCGGCACGAAAGAATGTGACATTACCCGCACCCCGTTCACGATCGGGCGAACGCCGGACAACGACCTGTGCCTGGAAGATCCGGCCGTCTCTGCCCACCATGCCCGCATCGTCCAGGTTCAGAAAGTGTGCTTCCTTGAAGACCTGAGCAGCACCAACGGAAGCTTCGTGAACGAACAACGCATCGACCGGCGGCAGCTACGGGATACCGATGCCCTGCGGTTCGGGACTCATCGTTTGGTGTTTCGTGAGCAGCCCGCATCAGCACCGGAACCGGCCATCGCGGGAGAACTGCTCGTGGCCGACAAGACAATGGTGGTGCCGTCCCCCGCCGTTCGCGAGAGTTCGCCCCCCGCACGCAAGATCGGCATCGTAGAAATTCTCTCAGGCCAGACCGGGGAGTCTCACTATCTGTTGACGAGACAGGTCTCGTTGATCGGCGCGCAGGATGATGCCGTCATCACCCTCACCGGCTGGTTTGCGCCGAAAACCGCCGCGATGATCAGCCGCAAGGGAGAGGCGTATGTGGTCAGCCAGACGGAAAGCGGGAAACGCATTCTGGTCAATGGCCGGGCGGTGCAGCGAGAACATGCGCTGCGGCATGGGGATGTGGTGGAAGTCGCGGGGATTACGATGCGCTTTGTGCTGCGCGAAGAACGGAGCCACGCCGCCTGACTAATTCAGCAGGCGACCGCGCTTGGGCAGAAATTGAAAGCATTGATCGGACACTTCCTGCGCATGCGATTCCAGGCACTGCAGCAGCATCTCCCCTCCCGCTGACGGCACCTCGCGACAAAACTGCCGGCGATCCGCTTCGCACGCCACCCGGAGTTGCTGCCAGTTCTCCTTCATGCGCGCCAGCTTCTCGCGGAGCTTCGGCCGGCAAGACACAGACAACTGCGCCGCCTTCCGTTGCAAACAGGCTCGCCGCTCCCCCTCCTCTTCAGGGCAGAGCGCATCCATTTCCAGCTCGCATTTGACCTCGCGCCCGATGGGCACGCGGGCAACCTCGGCAACGGGCTGAGCGGAGGGTTGCGGGGCGACGACGGGCAGCTCCGATTGTCCAAGGCTCGGGCGAAGGGCATCATCGAGCACCTTGCGGCCTGGAAGTTGCGTTGCGGCAGGAGCAGGAATTGGAGGCGAGGGAACGGAGACCGGCACAGCCTCCAGCGGAGCCCCGCTTTGCGGAAGGAGAACCATGACAACTCCCCAGACACCGCCCAACACCAGACAACTGAGGAGGGTCACCAACACGACAGCGCCGATTCGCGACGAGCCAGCCAAGCAACTCCTCTATGAGAGTATCCGACCTCGATCGGTCAGCGGCACATTGGGGGGTGAATCGGCCATCTCACCGGCTGCCAGACGCAGGGACGACGCTGTCGACAGGCGCCTTGATCCGGCGACCGTCAGTTCTCGGGCGCTTCGACAATGTGGTTTTCGAAGCGGGTGCAGCCTTCGGCGAGCAGACGGTTCGTCAGCATTTCACCCGGCCACTCGATCGGCAGGTCGGCCGTAAAGACCCAGACATCCGGCGACGTCCACACCGGACCATGTTCCTCCGGCAACTCGGGATCGAAGAGATCGGTCCAGACCGGCATGTACACCCCGTTCCCGCACTGCGTGTGCAAGTGAACGATGGTGCGAGCCCGCACCATCGGATCGAGGTCACGCCAAACGGCAGCGGTCTCATCGGCCAGACGATGCAACCGCACGGCATTCTGCGCATCGAACAACGCGTATGACGCGTACACCGGCACCTCCAGGGTGTCCGGGGCCAGCGCCAGTTCGGAACATTGCGTCACAAGCCCCTCGAGCAATGCACGCCGCTCTGGTTCCTCCAACGAATCCGGCAATCCCGGGTCAGGCATCCCGATCAACTGAAAAAAGAGGAAGGCCGTGTTTTCAACCGGCGGATACAATCGAGAGGCAATCACCTGGGTGCGTTGGGAGTCGGCGATGCTTGCGAGGTGCTCGTTGAGGGTTTGCAGCGTCAGCCCTTCGAGGGTCGCGTCGGTCAACAAGCGAGGCTCCACGCGCACGACAACACCCGCCGGAATTTGGAGATGCCGATGGAGAAGGTCGGCCGTCGCCACGGGGTCGATCTTCAGCCCGAGCGGCTGCCCCAGGTTGGCCTGAAGCGGCAACTCCAGCGCGGCCATCAAGGCGTAGGCGTTTTTCTCCTCATCGGGTCCGTCCATGATGACGGCACAGGACGCCTCCGCAACCAGATCGAACATCCATTCGGCCATCTCTTCATCGAGCGCGGCGAGCACGGTCAGAAGATCCTGCTCCCGCCCCTGTTCAATGAAGGCTTGCAAGGTATCGATCGCCGCGTCGGTATCGCCATGATCATGGCGGCGGGCGTTGATGAGATGGATCAGATCTCGCGTCAGCGGGTCCGGTCGTGACCAACTCAACATGGCTGGCCTCCCAGGTCGATGCGAGTCCGTGTTGCGAGGTAGTCGTTCATCCTATAATCCATGTTGCCAAACTTTCCCCTACGTGGCAAGCGCGAATGCGGTTCTCTATCGCTCCGGGTGAAGCATCGTGTCCGCATGACGATCGCGTCATTCCCCGATGACTTTCACCAGGACGCGCTTGCGCCGCCGCCCGTCAAACTCACCGTAAAAAATTTGTTCCCAGGGACCGAAGTCCAGCTTCCCATCCGTGATCGCGACCACGACCTCCCGCCCCATCAGCTGCCGTTTGATGTGCGCGTCGCCATTGTCTTCGCCCGTATTATTGTGACGATAGGCGGCCTCGTGCGGCGCAAGCCGTTCTAGAAATGCGTCATAGTCCTGTAGTAGCCCGGCCTCGTCGTCGTTGATGTACACGCTGGCCGTGATATGCATGGCATTCACGAGCACCAGGCCTTCGCGTACGCCGCTTTTCCGCACAGCGGCCTCCACCTGCGGCGTAATATTCAGATAGGCGCGCCTGGTTTTCGTCTCGAACCAGAGTTCTTCCCGATACGATCTCATCCGTCTCCGTGCACAAGTGGTCAGCGATTCTGCAACGGGGATGTTCGAACTTGCAAGCCCTTGCGCCTGTACACGGCAACCTGACGAATACCCCCCGTGACCGACGTTCGTTCGTGCATACGTCTTGTTGCGATCGCACCATGGTTTCCGATCCTCATCTGTGCCGTGAGGCGGAATGTGCGACTGCTGCTTTCTCGAACAAAATTGACAGGTCAGGGAACGGGTGATAAGTACCTACGATTAGACAGACCCTCGCTATGATTCCGAATGAGGAGGTCCTCCGATGGCAAGCCAGCCCGAGCCTGATTTGGAATTCACTGAAGAAGATTTAGATGAGGCCGTGCCGCCGCCGGCCCCGCAGATGACTGCGCCCAAGCGATCCAAGAAGAGCCCGCTGCTCTGGATACTCCTGCTGCTGCTGGTGGGAGGCATCGGATATGTGGCCATGGATCCCGACGCAGCGATGCAACTGATCCAGCCCTACCTGGATGGCGGCACGGAGATCAAGCAACCGGTCGCCCAGCGACCGCCGGCGCCCGCCCCGAAACCGGCTGCGCCCCCTGTGCAGACCCCTGCGCCGGCACCTACCCAGTCGGTCACTCCGCCCGCAGTGGTTGAGAGCGCGCCCCCTCCTCCTGTGGAAGCGCCGGCTCCCATGACGGCACCTGCACCCGTTGCGGCGGTGCCTGCTCCCGCGCCCGCGATGCAACCGGCTCCGGCG
>DAONAB010000062.1:0-12091 GCA_035400805.1 Nitrospira sp.
CCGGCAAGGGACATCACGGGTTCCACGAAGGCCACCTGCTGTTCGACGACACCAGTAGCCAGGTGATTATCTTCACCGTCGTGCCTGAAGAACGGATCGAGCCGATTCTGGCCGGGCTAGGCCCGCTTTTTCACAAACATTCCGGCGCGATGTTCGTCAGTGACGTGGCGGTCACCCGCCGGGATCATTTCATGGTTCCGTAGCAGGCGTTGGGACCGGTTTCTCCCTCTCGACGGGTGGAGACCTGCCCGTTATACTGAGCCCGCACGCACGTGCGTGTTGAACCAGGCACGTGTCATTCCCGGCGAGCGCGACCGTCATGGCCTCTACCCATCGTAGCCGTTCCAGAGCGTCCAGCCCGATCCAGTCGGAGCTCGCCGCCGCCGAGGTCCTGGCGTGGGTGAGTGACTGTATTCGCGGGGGCCTCTGTTTCGTCTGCCAAGGCCTTCTCATCTTTGAAAATTCTCAATTTGCTGAATTAGTGAAGAGTGCGCGGCCTCAGGCGGAGGCGGAGGCGCATGCCCTTCGAAAGCGCTTGCTGGGTGACGCCATTGCCTGGAACGCACGCGCGCTCGGAGCCCGGAAGACGGTCGAATATACAGTGGAGGCTCAGGATGGGCGTCCGCTCTATTATGCCTGCCGGTTGAATGTGGTGCCCTATCGTGGTGAGCGCGGTGTGCTGATGGTGTTGGAAGATGTGACCGAGCGGGTGCTGCTCGCGCAGGACGCGTCGCACGTTGCGCGGTTTCAATCGGCATTGGCGCGTATCGGTACCCTGGCGGTCAGCGGACTGTCCGCCCAGGCGTTGATGAATGAAGCCGTGCAGGAGACGGCCACGGCGCTGGAAGTGGAACTCTGCAAGATCCTGGTGCCGCGCGAGCAGGACGGCCATCTCTACATCATGGCGGGGATCGGATTGCGAAGCGATCTCATCGGCAAACTCACGATCGAAGGCGGCACCCATTCTCAGGCGGGATATGCGATCCGGGAACGGGTTCCGGTGGTGGTCGACGACTTTCGCCGAGAAACTAGATTTTCTCCCTCTAAACTGCTCACCGAACATGGTGCCGTCGCAGGCATGTGCGTGCCCATGCTGGTCGAGGACCGGGTTCTTGGGGTCATGACCGCGCACTCCAAGCGAGTCCGCAAATTCAACCAGAAGGAGCAGGAGTTCCTCTGCACCATGGCGAATACCATCGGCACGGTGCTGGAGCGGCGGCGTCATGAAGAAACGCAGCGGGACTTTTATCATCGCCTGTTTCTGTCCGCGCAGGACGGCGTGATGATGACGGACACGACCGGCCGGATCATGGAGTGGAACCCGGCTCTTGAGCGGATGACCGGGTGGACCCGCGAGGAGGCCTTGGGGAAGCGACCGGCGATGCTCAGGTCGGGGAAACATTCTCCCGAGTTTTATGAGCGTCTGTGGGCGTCTATTCGAGGCGGTCACCCGTTTGTCGAACGATTCGTCAATCGACGGAAAGACGGCTCGGAATTTCTGGTGTGGGAGAGTGTGAGTCCGGTCAAAGCATTAGACGGGACGACGCAGTATTTTATGGCGATTCTTACCGATCTCAGTGAAAGGGAGCAGATGCTGGAGGCGTTGCGCCACACGGAGCAAGTCAAATTGGTGGGCCAACTTGCCGGCGGTATCTTGCACGAGATTCGCAATCCGCTCATCGGCTTGGGCAGCCTGGCCACGCATTTGGCCGATCAGGCCTCGCTCCCGCAGGAGGCCCGCGATCGTTGCCGGTTGATTGCACACGAGGCCGCGCGGATCGATGAGCTTCTGGAATCTCATTTGGGTCAATTGCGGCCTCGCCCCTTCGACATCGCCGCGTGCGACCTTCCCCTGGTGCTCGACGATACGTTGACGCTCCTTCGACCGAACCTGATGAAGAATCACATTCTGGTCACGTCGTCGCTGGCGCCGGATCTGCCCGCGGTTGACGCATCGCGAGCCCATATCCTGCAGGTCTGCCTGAATATCGCGATGAATGCGATCGATGCGATGCCGGGCGGCGGTAACCTGACTGTTACGATCGCGCCGGATACCCGGCGCATTCCCGGTGTGTTGATGCGATTTGCGGATTCGGGAAAAGGGATTTCAGAAAAGGACCTCAAACGCATTTACGAGCCGTTTTTCACGAACGGGAAGGCAAAGGGGGTGGGGCTTGGATTGACCATCACGCGCGACATCGTGGAGCGGCATCACGGACAGCTCGTGATTCAGAGCCCCCCTGGGAGCGGAGCCGTCGTGGATGTGTGGCTGCCCGTGAAACACGAGGCATAACATGACGTGGCATCTCCTATTGTTGGAAGACGAAGCGTCGGTTCGCGAGGCGTTCGCGTTGCGTCTGCGCGATCAGGGGTATGTGGTGCAGACGGCGGAGTCCGGGGAGGAAGCCTTGGGGCTCCTGCGGTCGTTCGAACCGGACGTGCTGGTGGTGGATCTTGTCATGCCGAATCTCTCCGGTCTGGATGTGTTGAGCCGCGTCAAGCAGATGTCCCCCGCTCTCCCGATTATTGTGTTGACGGCGAGAGGCACGGTGAAGGACGCGGTGGAGGCCATGCGGCTCGGGGCGTTTGATTTCGTCGCCAAGAGCATCGATATGGACGATTTGCTCCACACGCTGCGCCGGGCGACGGAGTTGTTGACGCTGCAGCGCCAGGTGCAGCTGCACAGCGGGCAGGATGCCGCGCGGTATGCGCTGGATCGGGTGATCGCCAAGAGTCCCGTCACGAGGATGTTTCTAGCTCAGGTGCGGGAACTCATCAAGAACGACCGTGTGACGGTGCTGCTGCAGGGCGAAACAGGAACCGGAAAACAATATATGGCGCGGGTGCTTCACTATAACAGCGCTCGCGCCGCGAGACCCTGTATTGAAGTGGACTGTCCGTCGATTCCGCGTGATTTGTTCGAGAGTGAGCTGTTCGGGCATGAAAAGGGATCCTTTACCGGTGCGACGGGTCGAAAGTGCGGCTTGATTGAGATGGCTGAAGGCGGGACGGTGCTCTTCGATGAAATCGGCGATCTCCCGTTGGTCTTACAGGCCAAGTTGCTGCGCGTCATCGAAGAACGGTCGTTGCGCAGAGTGGGCGGGATGACCACCGTGCCTGTGGACGTGCGATTTATGGCGGCGACCAACCGCAATTTGAGAGAGGCCGTGGCGAAGGGGGAGTTTCGGGAAGACCTCTATTTTCGTCTGAATGTCGTGACCCTCACGGTGCCACCGTTGCGCGCGCGGACTGAGGACATTATTCCGCTTGCCGAGCATTGTTTGTTGCGTTCAGCCCTCGCGCTCAAGAGACCTGTTCGGGGCCTTAGCGATTCAGCCAAGCATTTACTGCAAGCGTATCACTTTCCGGGCAATATTCGAGAATTGAGTAACCTCATCGAGCGGGCGGTGATTTTCTGCAACGCCTCCTCGCTGGATGCCGCGCATTTTCCCGCCGATGTCGCAGTGTCGGCGGCGCCGGTGCCGCATGAGACGTCGGCGTACGTTCCAGCGTCCGCTTCCTTCGACGATCATCAGATGATCCATCTCTCATTCAAGGTCGGAGACCGTTCGTTAAGTGATCTCGAGGACGACATTATCCGTGCCGTGCTGGAACGAGCCGACGGAAATAAAACGCTTGCCGCCAAACACCTGAAAATCACGCGGTGGATGCTCGACCGACGCCGTAAAATGTGAGAGCACTCCGGGTGGCCTCCATCTCTTCCTTCCTTACTGATCTGTAGCTGCCGCCTGTACCAGGTCAGGGCTCCCTGAGAAGACCAGTCTTCATGTTGAATAGATGTGCGCAGGCACTCTGGCTGCACGCGCAGCGTCTGCGGACGCACGCGCCGGGTGGTCTCGCACCCGGTCGCTGCTCCCTTTCATATACCCACCCATCGGACTACCCCCTTTCATTCCCCGAGACAGGGCTCCGACTTCGTGTTCCCCGTTCGAGTCAGAGATGGATTCTCATCTTGTCTTCGTCGGCACTCGATTTGCTCATCTGTTGCCTCATACCTTTAAAAGAACGTGGGCTCAACTCGCCATTCAAGCACGTTCCAAATGGAAGACACGGACGCACCGAACGCGGTCTGTTGTCGTCCCTCATTCGGGGCGAATGCGGATTGCACGCTCAGGAAGCCAAGGAGGTTGTATGCAGCATCTGCGAGCATTAGAAGACCAGAGTGTTTATATCTTGCGCGAGGCGTACAAACATTTCCGTGACTTGGCGATGCTATGGTCGATGGGCAAGGACTCGACGGTTCTTCTCTGGCTGGCGCGTAAGGCATTTTTCGGGCACGTGCCGTTTCCATTGGTCCACATCGATACCGGCTACGAAATGCCTGAATTGATCGAGTATCGAGATCGGCTGTCCCGGGAGTGGAAGCTCAACGTCGTGGTCGGCCAGAACAAAGAGGCGCTCGTCTCCGGAATGGGGCCGGAGCAAGGACGTGTCGTGTGTTGCACCGCGATGAAAGTCGAGGCACTCAAGCAGACGATCGCGCAGCATGGCTGGACTGCCGTGATTCTCGGTATTCGTGCGGATGAGGAAGGCACGAGGGCGAAGGAACGCTATTTCTCGTTACGAGGCAAAGACGGGGAATGGAATTTCCGCGATCAACCGCCCGAGTTGTGGGATCAATACAAGACCACATTTGCCCCTGGGTCGCATGTTCGAGTCCATCCCTTGCTCGATTGGACGGAACTGAATATTTGGGAATACCTGGAGCTTGAGCGAGTCCAATTGCCGACGCCATATTTCGACCAAGGAGCCGGCACTCGGTACCGCAGCTTGGGGTGTGTCCCTTGTACGGGCACGATCGCCTCCTGTGCGACGACCATTCCCCAGATCATCACGGAGCTGCGCACGACTGCGACCGCCGAACGAGCCGGCCGTGCACAGGATGAGGGTCGTGGGATGGAGACCCTACGCAAGCTTGGTCACATGTGACGTCGGCGCCTATGCGCATCCCATCTGAGCTGTATCGACGCGGCGCCTCATCGAGCGGGTGAGTTGCCCCTTGCGTGCAAGGGCACACTGTAGGTGTGTCCTTGCACTGAGTGCGGAAGCTCCTAGGAAGCCTTGTCATATTGGAATAACGCAGCGGCCAGTGTTTCCCTCTATTTTTCAAGGTTCGCCGGCACTGGTGCAGTCAAATGAAATGGTGGCCCCGGTTTTGCTTCGTGCAGCTCAGGCAATGTGAGGTGAACCGTATGCACACAGCAGATCGCATGCAATCGCACTATACCGACGCGCAGCGGATGGCCTTGCGGTCATATGTCAGTTTGGCCGGCGAGGTTATCCCCAGGGTCTGGCCGATGCAAACGATCATCGCGCGAAATCCTTTGCAGGGGTTGGAAGACCAGAAATTCGAGGACGCGGTTGAGCGGGGAGAGCACTTGTTCGGAGGGCGAAGCACCCTCCCGGGCCCTGCTTTTCGTGAAGCCTTTCGAACGGGCCGTATCAAGGCCACGCACCTCGAGGCAGTCTTGAAGCCGATCGCCACGGAGACGCATGTGGCCTTTGGTGATCGAGTGCTCTCTCATCTCGACGTGCTGCGCCTCTCGATGACTGAAGGGATTCAACGCCTTGGTCGGGAGAATTCCTCTCCGCCTTGGAGCCAGGAACAGTCGGCCCTTTTCGACAAGATCGCGGCATGTACGAGGAGAATCGGCGAGGGGGACACGAATCTGTCCGACCAAGGACTTGCGTGCGTGCCCGGGGAAGCCGGGCGCCTGGAAACCCTGGCCGCCTGGTGTGATCGCACGCTTGGGACTGAGATGACGAGCGAGATCAATCGTCACATGATCAAATGGTGCGCGGCGTTCTGCGACGAGGGGGAAGCGGTATGGCCGATGCCCAAACGGGAAGAGACGTTCTTCAGAGCTTGGAAAGCGGCGGCCCAGTATGACGTAAGCCTTAGATTGTCAGGTATTGAACGGGCGGCTTCTAAAATCCGAGCGTTGGCTGACCGTCCGGAGGATGCTCTGTTGCAATCGTTGGACAGGCTTCAAGTTCCCAATCAGTCCTGGCAGGAATATCTGTCGCTGCACCTGGCCGCCTTGCCGGGTTGGGCAGGATTCATCAAGTGGCGTGAGGAACAGACCTCGCGGCCTTGGCAGATAGCCTATCGCATCGATCTGGTCAAGTATTTAGCCGTTCGTCTGTTCTATGAACAGGAACTCGTCGAGAGCACCTGTCGGAAGGCCATGGGGTGCGCCGGAACGATTGGGGCGATCGAAGAGTATGCCAGGCAATTCCCCCATTCGGTGTGGCTCAAGCGAGCCTCCGTTTCCGGGTGCCTGTCCGAGAAAACCTTGTCGGAAGCCGCGCGCCTTCAGGGTCGGTGGACGCGGTGCGATGCGACTGAGTGGGAGCGTCATTGCGCGCGCTGGTTTCAGGACGAGCGAGACAGGCAGCATCATGTCGCTGTTGCCCTGCACGTTCATGCCTGCATGAAGATCGCGGAGGCTCTGGGGCTTCCTGCGAGCGCCCTGATCTCAACCCCGTCCAGCGACCTGTCAGTTCTAGTGAACTGGCTTGACCGGTTTACGGTACGACAGCAGGAACTTAAATGGCTGGAGGCCTTCGAATTGGCACACCAACATGAGGTGTTGCGGCAGCTTGCCCCCTCCGGTGAGGAGAACGGTTCTGTCTCCGTGCGACAGGGGAACTCTGCTCGCCCGCTGGCGCAGTTTGCGTTCTGCATCGATGTGCGATCCGAGGTGTTCAGGCGGCATCTTGAGCAGTGCGGCCCGTATGAAACTTTCGGATTCGCCGGTTTCTTCGGGTTGCCGTTTTCATATCAATCATTGGACGAGCAGGGCGAAACGACCCTCTGCCCTGTGCTCTTGAAGTCGAAACACCTGATCCGGGAGGTCCCGAGGACTTACCAAAAAGAGCGGGCGCAGCGTCGCCGGAAAACGACGCACTTTGTCCACGCCAGTCATGAACTGCTGCACGACCTCAAGCATAATGTGATTACGCCGTATGTAATGGTCGAAGCGATCGGATGGTTCTTTCTGGTTCCCTTCATCGGAAAGACGCTATGCCCGCGTTGGTACCATCGTCTTAGCGCGTTCTTGAAGTCGGTACTCATGCCGGCCGTGTCCACCACGTTGACCGTGGATAAATTCTCCACCGCCGATGCCGAGAACATGCTTGCCGCAGAACAACGTCTGCAGATCGCAGCCTGGCTGCGAACACGCATGCAGGCCTTGAGAGGCCGAGTGACCGCAGAGGCCCTGGAAGATATCCGCCGGCAGGCGCTCGAACCAGATCAACAAACTGGAGCGGGTTCCGGGCCACTCGGGCGTCTATTGTCCCTTCCCCGGGAGGAGGAAACGATCGCAATCGAAGCACTCCGCCGAGATTGCCGTCTCACGTCCCGAGGGTTTCGGTCGCGACTGGACCGCATTACGAGGACGGGCTTTACGGTCAACGAACAGGCGTACTACGTTGAAACGGCTTTACGACTCATGGGTTTAACCGGGCCGTTCGCCAGATTGATCGTTCTTTGCGGGCACGGCAGCACATCGGAAAATAATCCCTATGAGTCGTCATTGGATTGCGGAGCATGTGGAGGGGGGCAGGGACTTCCCAATGCGCGGGTGTTCGCGATGATTGCGAATCGTCCGCAGGTTCGAGATCTTCTTGCCGGTCGAGGACTGACCATTCCTTCGGATACTCATTTCGTGGCGGCGCTCCACGACACGACTACGGATCAGGTCAGGATCGCCGATCTTGAAGACATTCCGTCCACTCATCGGAAGGAATTCGCTCAAATTCAGGCGGACGTCCATGCGGCTGGGGCTGCGGCTGCCGCGGAGCGGTGGGCAGCCTTGTCCGCAACCCCTTTTCCTGCCGACCAGCGGGAATGTTTGCGTGAAATAGAGCGGCGCAGCGTGGATTGGGGGCAAGTGCGTCCCGAGTGGGGCCTGGCCAGAAACAGCGTATTTATAGTCGGGCGCCGCCGGATGACCGAGGCGGCCGATCTGTGCGGCCGCTCGTTTCTCCACTCCTACGATCATGTCGCTGATAAAGACGGAAGGCTCCTGGAGGTCATCATGACGGCGCCGTTGATCGTCGCGCAATGGATCAACATGGAATATTACTTCTCCACGGTGGCTCCTGAAGTTTATGGAAGCGGAAGCAAAATTTATCACAATGTTACGGGTCGGATTGGGGTGATGACAGGCGGTCACAGCGATCTTCGGATGGGTCTTCCGGCGCAAACCGTTCTGAAGGACGGGGTTGCCTATCACGAGCCGATGCGGTTGACGGCAATTATCGAGGCTCCATGCGACCGGATTACGGCTATCATCAACCGACAGCCATTACTCGAGAAACTCTTTCATAACCAGTGGCTGTTACTGATCGCCTATGAGCCATCCGAGCAACGCTATTATCGATATCACGGCATCAACGGTTGGCGTCAGGTCGTCGAGCCCGGCGATCAGTTCGAGAAAGAGACGATTTCACTGGCGTAGCCCCCGTACGGGGTGCGTCTTCCGAGGTCAATATGCTTGAGCGGCGATCACGCACATTTCCGCCTTCCTGGACCGTGCCCTTTCGTAACTATACGGAAGTCACGGATTTCCTCAGGCAAGTCGAAACGGCTTGTATTCTCCGCGGGCGGCCTTCGGACGGCACCATCAGCCTGGAAGCCGTGTCGCGCTGCCTGCATGAGCTGAAGCGGCCGGATCGAGCATTCCGTTCCGTTCACGTAACCGGCACCAACGGAAAAACCACGGTGAGCCGGATGCTCGGGGCGCTGACTCGAGCCAGCGGCTTGCAGGTGGGCGTCTACACCAGTCCTCACGTGCTGCACTTTCGGGAACGCATTGCGATCAACGGACAGCCGATCGGCGAGGAAGAGCTGGTCGATGCCTGCAACCATATCAAATCGTTTTTGGATCTGTATGGCCTCCAGCTCGCCCCATTCGAGTTTCTTACCGCGGCGGCTTTCTTCGCGTTTCGCGCTGCCAAGGTGGATCTAGCGGTAATTGAAGTGGGGATCGGCGGGCGACAGGACGCGACGAATGTCATTACGCCGGAGCTGTCGGTCATTACGAACGTTGAGTATGACCATACGGATCTGTTCGGGGAGACATTGGAGCAGATTGCGGTCGAGAAGGCGGGAATCATCAAACCGCTTACCCCGGTCCTGTGCGGGCCCATGACCAAGGGTTCTCGCGCCGTGATCGAATCCCGAGCCGCAGAGCTCAAAGCACCGGTGTTGTGGAGCGGACAAGACTACGATATGACGGACTTCGTCCGGACCGGTTCTACAGGGACCTGCACGCTGACGGTCGGTTCGTCCATTTTTCCCACGGTCTCGATCCCGTCGCCGGCCTCTTTTACGGCGGTCAACGCGTCACAGGCGCTGACGGCCTACGACGTTCTGCGGCGCCGGGGACTGGTGCCTGAAATCGGCGCGCGAGAGATCGGAAGGTTGTTCAGTGAGATGGAGCTTGCATCCTGCTGTGAAGTCTTTCCAGGCGCCCCGACCGTCGTGCTTGACAGCGCTCACAATCCCCCGGCGGCGGCGCAGCTGGTTGCAAACCTCCGCTGTGCATTCGAGGGGCGTCGCAGCGTATGGGTCGTCTCCCTTTCCCGCGAGCAACAGTGGGAGCACATGCTTCGCTTCTTTTCCGGTTCGGGAGCGGACCGAATAATCGTTACCAGTTACCCACTTGAGCTGGCCGTCGATGCGCAGACAATTACGGAGCGATGGCGGAACTACTCTTCCGCGGCAGCGGAAATCGTCGAGAACCCTGATGTCGCATTCAGACGCGCTCTGCAGGCGGCCGGTCCACAGGGACTCGTGGTCGTGACCGGATCGCCTCAGCTGGGAGGCTATTGCCGACCGCTGGCCAAAACGTTTGTGACCGAACTCCCTACACGCTCCTAGGTGCACAGTCGATTCGACATTGTTCGTGGTGAGCGTCGGTGCACGGAGATCCGCCGAATGTGTGCGGTTGCACCATCCCGAATGGCTGTGCTGCATTGCACAAGGAGCCTGTATCGCAGGAACCGCGATTCTACGGTCGATTTTCAGCGATCGTGTGCCAGCACCACGCAGTTCATTCTGGAATTCAATTTGCATTCACTTCGCTCGTATAGAGGGGAGCGGATGGTCCGATACCCTTGCTGCTTAAGGGAGGTTCTTTGATGGCACAACATGTGGTCACGATGCTTCCGGGAGAAGGTACGGGTCCTGAGATTTGCGAAGCGGTGCGGCTGGTCATCGACGCAAGCGGCGTCGATATCAAATGGGAATACGAAGAGATCGGATTAGGCTGTTTGGAGAAGTACGGCACCTTGCTCCCGGACAAGACCATCGAGAACATCGCCAAGAACAAGGTCGCGCTCAAGGGGCCCACGACCACGCCGATCGGAACGGGGCACAAAAGCGCGAACGTGACGCTCCGCAAGGTGTTCGATTTGTTCGCCAACGTTCGACCGGCGAAGTTGATTCCGGTGTTGAAACGCCCGTGGGACAAGATTGATATCATCAATTTCCGTGAGAACACGGAAGACTGCTATGCGGCCATCGAGCATATGGTGTCCGATGAGGTGGCGCAGTGTTTGAAAGTCATCACCTGGCCGGGGTCCTACCGGATCGCCGATTTTGCATTCCAGTGGGCGAGGGCCAATGGCCGGAAGAAGGTCTACTGCGTGCATAAGGCCAACATCATGAAGATGACGGACGGCCTGTTTCTCGATGCATTCAGGGAAGCGGCGAAGAAATATCCTGAGATCGAGATCGGGGATGTCATTGTGGACAATTGCTGCATGCAGCTGGTGAGAAACCCGGCCCAATTCGACTGCCTGGTCCTGCCGAACTTGTATGGCGATATCCTGACGGATCTGTGCGCGGGACTCGTGGGGGGGCTGGGATTCGCTCCCGGCGCCAATATCGGCGACAACTGTTCGATCTTCGAGGCGGTTCACGGGTCCGCGCCGAAGTATGCTGGCATGAAGAAGGTGAATCCTTCGGCGGTGTTGGTGTCAGGAATCATGATGTTGCGATGGTTGAAAGAGACGGCGGCGGCAGACCGTATCGAAAAGGCCATGTTCGCTGTCCTGGACGAACGGAAACATGTCACCTACGACGTCGGAGGCACTGCGACGACCGACGAATATGCCCGGGCCATCGTCGACAAAATGCATGCACAGAACTGAGATCCCACAACCAAATCGCGAAGGGGGAGTCGCTCATGGCAACGACGTTTTCGGAAGCAGCGAAATCGACAAAGAAGAAAAAAGAGATTCGGCTCGTGGGTGTAGATATGTACATCATCACCGAGAAGGGTATTCCAAACTTCCCGGACGGGGAGTTCGGACCATTTAAATGCGAATTCATTTCGAATCGCGGAACAAAAGTCTGGCCAGGCTTCGTCAGTCCAGACCTGATGATGGTGAACTGGTATCGCTGCCGGTTTATGGCCACTCAAGATGTCCAGGATGCGGATATTGATACGTTCCTGGTGACCTTGACCAAAAAAGGGTGGTGGTGGTCGGCGGCACAAAAGCTGTGGACTCACGACGGAGAGGCCGCATATAGCAAAGCGTACTGAATAGGCTGGATGTCTCGGGGTGCGCCGTCATGCGCACCCCGAGGCGATCATGGGTCTGCGGCGTCCCAGGGGCCGAGGTGACACGCCAGAAGTGTTGCATTGGCGAGCCGCTCTATTGGTACGTTGACCGAGAAATCGATATCGTAGATACAGTGTCGAACGATCTCACCGGGACGACCGCTATGACGCCACCCGCAGGGAGTTTCCCCGGACGGGTGGCCCGTCTTGATGCCCGTCCGAGCCAAGATCGATCATCCTCTCGCCGGTAGACGCCGCATGAGTGACGAGTAGTAGACCATGGCAAGCATGAATCCGAACAAAGTCGATGTTGAATATGCCGTGATGTTGGCGATCTTGAACTTTCACACCGAGTTCATGAAGTCTAACTATGCGCATGTCCGGGTTCAAATGTCCCCGGCTGAAATTGATGTGACCCTTACGAGACAGGGATCCGTCCCCGCTGAAATGAGATTGGCCCGATCCGAGGAGGGGTGCGCATTGCTTCGCCA
>DAONAB010000063.1:0-11955 GCA_035400805.1 Nitrospira sp.
TGCCACGACAACCGCTTCGGAACCCGGTCGATGAGGCACAATGTGCCGAGGGCATACCCATCTCTGTCGATGAGCGGGACGCCGGCATAGAATCGAATGTGCGGTTCTCCCGTCACCAAGGGATTACTGGCAAACCGATCGTCTCCCAGTGCGTCGGGTATTTCGAAAATGTCTCGCTGAAGGATGGCATGGGCACAAAAGGCGATATCTCGCGAAGTTTGGCAGACGCCTACGCCTGTTTTCGCTTTGAACCATTGCCTCAGGGGGTCTATGAGGCTGATGAGCGCGATGGGGACCTGACAGAGTTGCGCTGCCAATTCCACCAGATCATCAAATGGTGCTTCAGGGTCGGTATCGAGGATCTCATACCGTCGTAACGCTTCGACACGTGCTTGTTCGTTCTCTGGGTGTGGTGCGATCACCTGGATCTCCCGAGTTGCATGTAAAGTGTCCCCTTGGTCGTGCTTCAATCCCGAGGAGCCACGTCAGCCCAAGGCAATACCGTGGCTCATCGGCTCGGCGCAGATTCTTCCTGCATATTCCTTATCGGCTGAGGGCGGCTGACCTTGAGATATCCGCATGATTGGCGACTTCTCACCTACTTAGGCCTGAAATCCCGGCAGGCGCCGGCAGGTCACCTTCGACTGGCTACTCAGCCACGGGTGGTGGATATGAGCAAAAATTGATCGTACTCTTGAGCACATGGGATACCCATGGTATGTAACGTATTGCCCTAGAACATGCAGGGGAGTGAAACATCAGGATGTACACCATGAAGCTGAATCGAGGGTCGTTGTTCGTAGTCGGTCTGAGCTTGTTGAGCCTACAGGCCTGCAGTCATGCGCCGCAGCAGCAAGAAACCACCTGGTCTGAACCCAAGGTGGGGGAAATTTCGTTACATCGTGGGGAGCATCCAGTCCTTGCGGGTGAGTGGGAATATGAGGAAGGCGGGATGGTGGTGCCGTTGAGGTTAGACCGATTCGGAAACGGGTCGTACGATTTTAAGGATGGACGATTCCGAACGGATGTGTTGTCCGAACACCAATGGGCGGGGGGTTGGGCTCAACGAGAGAATGATCGCGAAGGAGGATTTGAGATCACCTTGTCCCCCGACTATTCTGAAGGCGACGGGCGCTGGTGGTATACGCGTATTGAAGGAGACAACGCGCCGACCAAGGCCGGCGGACGATTCCATGTGATGAAAGTACAATCCTTCGTCGATCGTCGCTAATCAGCCCTGGCCGGCCGCGCACTAGCGGTTACGATCACTCCGATGAGGGAGGATCGATCCGGTCGTAGATCGCCGAGTAATCCACCTCTCCCAGACCCGCCGCGATCGTGTCTATGAGCAGTGACCGGACTCCCTCAAGTCCGACGGGAGACAGGTGGGTCGTCCCGGCTGCACTGAGCGCAAGTTCCACATCTTTGAGCAGGTGCCGGGTGGAGAAGTTCGGCTGTGCATAGTGCCGTTTCTCCAACCGAGGGAGTTTCTTCTCGAACATCGGCGCATAGAGCGCACTCTTTCGCACGACTTCCATAAAATCTGCTACTTTGACGCCGCCTCGGCGGATCAGTCCCAGGCTGAACGCGAACGCGGCCATTTCGGCCGCGATGAGCTGATTGAGTGCGAGCTTCATCACAGCCGCTTTTCCGACCGGACCGATGAGGCGCACCTCTTCCCCGAGATCGCGCAGAAGCGGCGCCCACGTGTCGTACTGCTCCGGAGACGCGCCGACCATGATCAGCAGCGTGCCTGCCTTGGCTTCCGCAATACTGCCAAGCACCGGCGCTTCAAGATATTGGCCGCCAAGGCGTGTGACTTCTTTCTCGATCGAACAGCTCTCGGCCGGTCCGATCGTACCCATTTGAATAACCGTACGCCCCTGAATCGCGCGACCGGTCGCCGGATCGAATAGTACGGCGCGGATCGCCTCGGCATCCGATAGCAACAGGAGCACGACGTCTGCTGCCGACACGGCCTCTCCCGCAGTTGGAGCGATACGGATGCCTTGCTGCCGGAGCAGATGAGTTTTTTCGATGGAACGGTTATAGGCCGTCAGCGTGTGGCCGGTCGCATGAAGCCTCACCGCCACGCCCTGGCCTAACAATCCTGTGCCTAACAAGGCCACGTTCATGGGCACACCTCTCGAATGTAGACGATGGGGCCATCGTACAGAGAAGCGGGAGTCTTGAAAAGAGTCATCGCGGAGTGGATGCGGCTGCGAGGCTATGTTGAATCAGATGGGTGCGTGCCGGCGCGGGAAGGTTCGATCCGATCGCCAGGGTTCCCGGCAGTCGTGGGTCGGCGCGGTTGAACGTGACCGGATGACCAGCGGCGGTGGTGGCGCGCCCGCCGCTTTCTTCAACCAACAGAACTCCCGCGGCAACATCCCATTCATTGCCACCGGCCAGGGTGACGACCGCATCCGCTTGACCGGCTGCGACGAGGGCGAGCGCGTACGCGATGGAACCGATCGGGCGGCAATGGAGATGGGCCTGCAGACCGTCAAGCCGGCCGACCCGCAGTTCCCATGGATTGACGAGCGCAACGGGACGTTCCGGGGACGTGAAAGCTGGTTGATCGGTGTCCAAGAGGCGCTCGACACGGACACCACGACCGCGAATGGCGGAAAAAAACTCGCCGGTTGCCGGGTTAAAGATGGCTGCCACGGTCGGCACCCCGTTTTCGACCAGGGCGACCGAAAGGCAGAACTCCGGTAGACCCCGCACGAAGGACCGTGTCCCATCGATCGGGTCAACAATCCAGACGCGTTTTCTGCTCAAGCGCGCGGCATTGTCCGCTGTTTCTTCAGAAAGCCATCCGTCCTCGGGGAAGGCCGCCGATAACCTGTCATGGAGAATCTGATTCACGGCCAGGTCCGCGGAGGTGACCGGCGACTGATCGGCTTTGGTATACGTTTCAAATCCTGCAGCGGCCAATCGCAGGACTTCACGGCCCGCCTCGGACATGCTGTCGGACAGGATGGTGAGTTCATGATCCATGGTTGCAGGCTCCGAAGATGGGGTGTTTCTCCGTCTCTTCAACCTATCAGGTCTTGCGACGAGAACAAAGCCCGGAGTCGCTTCCTGCGAGTGCTGCGGCTCTTGACCCTCTTGCAGGTTCCGCGTAAAAGCTGGCAGTACGATGAAACTGAAGCACAAACGTTCTCGCAAAGCAGGCCTGCCGCCCGGCACCCTGGTCCATATCGGCGAAAAGCGGTCGGAGACGGTCACCATCGACGTCTACGAATATGGGGAGGACCAATACCAGGAACGCAGGGTGGCGAAACTGGACGAGGTGGTTGCGACGACGGAGCCGACTGTCCGCTGGGTGGACGTCGGGGGCATTCACAAGATGGAGGTCTTGGAGGCCTTCGGAAAAATGTTCGGCCTGCATCCGCTGTTGCTGGAGGATATCGCCAATACGGACCAACGTCCGAAGCTCGACGATTACGGCACGTACGGCTATCTGGTCCTAAAGATGCTGTACGAAGGCAAAAACGAGGGTGACATCAACGTCGAGCAGGTCAGCCTGGTGTTCGGGGAAAATTTCGTGCTCTCGTTCCAGGAAAACGGCGGAGATGTGTTTCAGGGGGTGAAGGAGCGGTTGCGCAACGGGAAGGGTCGTTTGCGCCATGCCGGCGCGGATTATCTGCTCTATGCTCTGATGGACTCGATCGTGGACCGGTACTTTGTCATTCTGGAAACGCTGGGGGAAAAGATCGAAGCGTTACAGGATCTGTGTGTCACGAATCCCGGCCCGGAAACGTTGCGGGACATCCACGCGCTCAAGCGGCAGCTGCTGTATTTCCGCCGCTCCGTCTGGCCCCTCCGGGACGTGATGAATAACCTCTCGCGGTCGGATGGGCAATTTCTCCAGGGGTCTACGAAGGTCTTCTTCCGCGACGTGTACGACCATATCATTCAGATCGGCGACACGATTGAAACGTTGCGGGAAATGGTGTCCTCGATGATGGAAGTGTATTTATCCAGCGTGAGCTATCGGTTGAACGGCGTGATGAAGGTATTGACGATCATCACCACGATTTTTATGCCGCTCAGTTTTATCGCCAGCATCTACGGCATGAATTTCGAGCACATGCCGGAATTAAAATCGCCCTGGGGCTATCCGGCGGTACTCGGTGTCATGGCCGTGACCGGGTTGGCGATGTTGTACTTCTTCAAACAGAAAAAGTGGCTCTGACGGAAGGCTCAGTCCAGGACTTCGACGCGATCCACAAAGTAGGGCGTTTCCCCGAAACAGGTGGTGGGAATGTAGCGAAACTCTTTGTAGTGGAGGACGACTCGCTTGCCCATCTGCCCATCGAGTTTTTTGGCGACGTTCTCATCCCACACCGTAAAACTCCAGAGGACGGGCGCGACGCCTGGTACGGTCGTCATCGCCAGCTCGCCTTCCTGCGTCTTGCAGAACCATCCCTTCCGGGACAATTTCTGTAGATACCCGGCGCGATCGCCGTCGGAATAGCTCCAATTAAAGACGACCAGCAGATAGGCCGCCCCGCCGAACACCAATAACGTGAAGAGAAGTTTGGGTCTCCAGAGCCAGGCTACAGGAAACAGAATGGTCTCCCACCACGTCATAGGACTCCTTTTCTGACGGTTACCTCACGTCTTGAAACAGCCACGGGGCTTGTGTGCGGCGGCGCTGTTCGTACTCGCCAATTTGCGCCGCGTGCTGGAGTGTCAGGCCGATCGCATCCAGTCCTCGATACAAACAGTCTTTTCGGAACGGGTCAATCTCGAAGTGATAGGACGTCCCTTCGGGCGTCGTCACCTGCTGGGCTGCCAGGTCGATGGTGAGTCGGTATCCTTCACGGGCCGCTACCTCTTCAAATAATGTCTGGATCTCCGAGCCTTTCAACACCACCGGGAGAATGCCGTTCTGGAAACAGTTGTTGTAGAAAATGTCCGCGAAGCTGGGAGCCAAGACGCAGCGAAACCCTTGATCCAGCAGCGCCCAGGGGGCATGTTCGCGTGATGATCCACAGCCGAAGTTGTCACGGGCCAGGAGCACGGAAGCCTGCTGATAACGCGGCTGGTTCAGGAAAAAGTCAGGATCCTGCGAGCCATCCTTCCGCCGCCGCCAATCGTAGAACAACCCTTCCCGCAGGCCGGTTCGCTTGATCGTCTTCAGAAATTGCTTCGGAATGATCTGATCGGTATCGACGTTGAGCCGGTCCAGTGGCGCAACCAAACCGGTGAGTGTTGTGAATGCGTCCATAATATGTCCTTTTGTGCTGCGTGTCCGCCGGCCGCTGTGCTCAACGGACCCGGCCTCGGAATCGAAATGCCTTCCGGCTTATGACCACTGACGGATGTCGACGAAATGCCCCTCGATGGCCGCTGCCACCGCCATGGCCGGCGATACCAAATGGGTGCGTCCCCCGGCTCCCTGGCGACCTTCGAAGTTTCTGTTGCTGGTCGAGGCGCAGCGTTCCCCCGGCTGTAACACGTCGGCATTCATCGCCAGACACATGCTGCAGCCTGCCTCGCGCCATTCGAATCCAGACTCCTTGAAAATGCGATCCAGGCCCTCTTGTTCCGCCTGCTGCTTGACGAGGCCGGAGCCGGGGACCACCATGGCATGCACGCTGCCGGCGACTTTCTTGCCCTTGGCAAAGGAGGCGGCCAGACGCAGGTCTTCGATTCGAGAATTGGTACAGGACCCGATAAATACCTTGTCGATCCGGATGTCGCTGATCGGCATGCCTGGCTTGAGCGCCATATATTCGAGGGCCCGTTCGGTGGCCTGACGAAGTTTGTCGTCCCGCATCGTGCTGGGGTCCGGCACAGTGCCGTCCACACCGGTCACCATGCCCGGGCTTGTCCCCCAGGTGACTTGTGGCGCAATCGTCTCGGCGCGCAATTCCACGACCGCATCGTACTTCGCGCCGGCATCGGTGTGGAGCTGCCGCCAGGCTGCCACGGCCTGGTCCCAGAGCGCGCCCTTCGGTGCCATCGGACGGCCTTTGATGTAGGCGAACGTCGTGTCGTCCGGAGCGACCATGCCGGCCCGCGCCCCGCCTTCGATCGACATGTTGCACAGGGTCATGCGGCCTTCCATGCTGAGCGCACGAATGGCAGAGCCTGTATATTCGATCACGTAGCCCGTTCCGCCTGCCGTACCGATCTTGCCGATGATCGCCAGGATGACATCCTTCGCCGAACAGCGCGGCGAGAGTTGCCCGTCGACCCGGACTTCCATCGTTTTGGGACGCTTCTGCACGAGACATTGCGTGGCCAGCACATGCTCGACTTCGCTGGTGCCGATCCCGAAGGCCAGTGCGCCAAAGGCGCCATGAGTCGAGGTATGGGAGTCGCCGCAGACGATGGTCATCCCCGGCAGGGTGAATCCTTGTTCAGGGCCGATGACATGCACCACACCCTGCCGGATGTCGTTCATCCCGAAGAGGGTAATGCCAAACGTCTTGCAGTTATCATCCAGCGTTTGAATTTGTTTGGCGCTGATCGGATCGGCAATGGCGACGCGACGGTCCGTCGTCGGGACATTGTGATCGGGGACCGCAAGTGCGGCGGCCGATCGGCGCGGGGTACGACCCGCGACCGTCAGGCCTTCAAAGGCCTGTGGCGAGGTGACTTCGTGCACCAAATGGCGGTCGATATAGAGCAACGTGGTTCCATCCGGTTCCGCCCGAACCACGTGGTCGTTCCAAATTTTTTCGAACAGTGTCTGTTCAGCCATGGCCATGCTCCTTATAAACCCGCGCCTTTGCGAGAGATTGAGGCGGGGTGCTCACGCGCAGCTATTATATATGCGACCAGGGCTGTCGCATCAAGGGCAAAGGGGCTCGGGCAAAAAATGCCTCTTCAGGTTTCAGTTCCGCGGACCGATAAAGTTGCCATGGAACAGGAACCCATCGACGCTGAACACATCACGATCCCTCGCTGGACGATCAAGCGCGATCCACGGGCCCTGGGCTGCTCCATCTGCGGGTCGGCGATCGTCAAAATTACGGCTGAATGGCGACAGGTCTCGTTCTGCACCTGCCGATTGATCGAGTATCGTGTGCTGCCGCGAGCTCCCAAAGCCCTACCTGCTCCCTCTCCCGCCGCAGATTCACGCAAAGACCCGTAATCTCGTCGGAGATGGAGGTTCACATGGCACGATGGCAATGGGCGCTTCTGACCGCGTGCTGCGCGAGTATGCTTGCGTCAGGACTGGCCGAGGCAACGGATCGCCCGCATGCGAAGTCGCTGACGCGACCCGGGTTGACCGCTCCCGCAGCGTCATCGCGGTCCTGCACCGGCGAAGATCTTCCCGGCACCTGGAGTCTGGTCACCTTCGATTCCTCCTATCGCTTTAAAGACCCGCAGGCCCCCTACTTGTTTCCCTATCAACTGTTCCACTACTCACGTGAGCAGGAAGCCAAATCGGCGCACTCGCGGACGCCGATTCTCGAGAGCCCGGAGCGGGTGTTCGAGGGCGTGCCGCCGGGTCTGACCTATCAGGTCGAGCAGGAAGGCCGCCTCGTGCTCAAGACGAAGGAGCGGGGCGCGGTGGTGGAAGTGTGGTCTTGCTCGGTGGTCGCACAAGACTCACGGGCAAAGGATGACGGAACTGCTCCACGACGCGGCGATGTGGTGATGACTCTCCTCGGTAGCCACGGACAAGCACTGTTCGTGCGCCATCTGCGAAAATCTCCGGCATAACAGCTCTTGGCAGGCAGTCAGCCGTCGTGCTACTACCCACAGCATGTGGAGGGGGGCCGCGTACGCCCGATCCTTTCTGCCGAGGAGGCTGTGGACGATTCCATTCAAGTATGGCGGCGACCGGAGGTGATCGAATGGTCACAATGGCTGCTCGATAGCTATCGCCATTGCGTCGGCCGAGAGCTGATGGAGCGGGCGGGTGGGTCTGAGGCCCAGGCCTACGGGTTGTTCACCGCCTCGATGGTGGTGGTGTCCCACGGGACGCAAGACGATCCGATTCTGAATTATGGATCGCAACTCGCGCTCACACTCTGGGGGATGACCTGGGAGCAGCTGGTGCAGACCCCGTCCCGACTGACCGCGGAACCGGTGAACCGTGCGGAGCGCGAGCGGATGCTGGAACAGGCTCGCACCCAGGGATATATCGACAATTACCGGGGAATCAGAATAACACGCAGCGGACGCCGGTTTCTGATTGAGCAGGCCGTCGTGTGGAATGTGGTCGACCCTGCCGGACGTCGTCAGGGGCAAGCGGCGACGTTCTCACGCTGGACCTTCCTCTAGCCGGCGAAATCGTGGCACGAGCTCCCCGCCGACGGAGACCGATTCCGTAAACATGGTCATCGGTCTGATCCACAACCCGCCTGCTCCATAGAGTTGACGATAGACGACGTAGTCCTCCTCGGTTTCTGAATGCCGGGCCACGCCGAGCACTTCGTAGTCGTTCCCTTTATAGTGACGATAGCGACCGGGTTTAATCATAGTGTATCCTTGCGGTTTCGAACCTGCGAGCTACTCTATCGAACCGAACATGCCAGTACAACTCTCTCAGCAGAACGAGCGCCGGCACGATGTTGTGGTCATCGGCGGCGGGTCGGCGGGGTATGCCGCTGCGCGGACGGCCTGCGATGCCGGGGCGGATGTGGCGATTGTGGATCAGGGTCCGCTCGGGGGGCTGTGCATTTTACGCGGCTGCATGCCGACCAAAACCATTCTCCGGTCGGCTGAAATCATGGCGCTCATGAAACGCGCCCGCGAATTTGGGCTGGCGCCCGTCACCGCACGGGCCGATCTCTCGGCTATCGTCGATCGGAAGAACCGGCTGGTGCAGGAGTTTGCAGACTATCGCATCGCCGCCTTACGCGACCCGCGGTTCACGCTGTACGAATCGCGCGCCGAATTCCTCTCTGCGCATGAGATCCGCGCCGGGGCATGGCATATACGCGGCGAGGCCTTTGTCATTGCCACGGGATCGAGGGTGTCGGAAGTGGCCATTCCCGGACTGTCTGAGTCGGGGTATGTCACCAGCGACGACATGCTCGACGTGCGCCAGGCGCCGGCCTCGCTGCTGGTACTGGGCGGCGGACTGGTGGCAGTGGAGTTCGCCCAATTCTTCTCCCGGATCGGCACCAAAGTCACCATGTTGCAGCGCGGTGCCACGCTGCTCTCCGATATGGATCAGGATGTCGGGCAGGCGTTGTCATCTGTCTTCCAGGATGAGGGCATCGAGGTACTCACCGGCGTGTCCTTCGAACAGGTGACTTCGTCACCCACTGGTAAAACCGTGCACTTCCGGCAGAATGGTGTCTCGCAAACCCGGTCGGCCGAGGTCCTCTTTCACGCGCTGGGGCGTCGCCCGAATCTGAAAGGCCTCAATGTGGAGGCGGCCGGGGTGAAATTGGTCGACGGTCGCCTCGTCGTCGGTGCCGATATGCGAACATCCCAACCGCATATTTTTGCCGTCGGCGATGTGAACGATCTCACGCCGATTGTGCATTTGGCGATTCAACAAGGTGAAACGGCAGCCTTCAATGCGACTCATCCGGATGTGCCCGCGCGGGTCATCGATCACCGGTTGGATAGCGAAATGGTCTTTACGGACCCGCAGGTGGCCATTGCCGGTCTCAGTGAACGTCAGTGCCGTGAACAATCGATTCCCTACCTCACAGCCTCGTATCCGTTTGCCGATCATGGCAAGGCGATGTGTCTGGGGGCTCTCGCAGGATTCGTGAAACTCTTGTGTCGTCCGGACAACGGCGAGCTGATCGGGGCCCAGATTGTGGGGCCTGAAGCGGCGGAACTCATTCATGAACTCATCGCCGTCATGTATTTTCGCGGGACGGCCCAGGACTTGTTGCGCATCCCGCACTATCATCCCACGCTGGCAGAGATCGTGACCTATCCGGCTGAATCCATTCTCGAGCAAATGGGACGGCTATGAAGCAGACTGTTCTTGCCGGAGCCCGGGCGCTGATACTGTGCGTGGCCTGGTCTTGCGGTCAACAAACGTGGGAGTCCGTTATGCAGGCCGGTGAAGCGGCCGTGCAACGAGGACAATTCGTGGAAGCGGAACAGATTTATGCCGTAGCCGTGAAAAAGGCGGAAGCGTTCGGCCCGCACGATCGGCGGGTCGCGGTCACCTTGGCGCATCTGGCCCAAGTCTATAGTACGCAAGGGAAATTCGTTGAGGCCGAACCGGTGTATCTGGAGGCACTCAAGATTTACCAAGAGGTTCACGGGGAAAACCACCTCGACGTTGCGGCCATGCTAAACAACCTCGGGGTTCTACATCGCAAGCATGGCCAATTTGCCGATGCACAGCGCCTTCTGACTCGCGCGCTCGCGATCAAAGAACAACTGTTGGGTACGGATCATCTCGAAGTGGCGTTGGCCGTCAGTAATCTGGCGGCGATGTATGCGGCTCAAGGGGATGGCGCGCAGGCGGCGTCGCTCTTTGCGCGGGCCTTAGCCATCAGGGAAAAACAATTAGGGGTGGACCATCCGGATGTGGCCAAGACGTTGATGGATTATGCAGGAACGTTACGAAAGATCGGTCGGGCTCCTGAGGCGGACGCACTCGAGGGGCGAGCCGCTGCGATTCGATCGAAGACGAAGTCGTAGACAACGGGAAGAGTTGAACCGGCCTCATGGGCCGGTGTAGCGTAATGGATTCGTGAGCAACGAGGGGAATCATGTCTGATTTACGGACCAATGCACTCATTGCGCGTGGAATGGGCATCGTTTTCATTGCCGGAGGCTTTATGCTCGGTATCTACGGATTGGAGTTCCCGAATACCATGTGGCTGCAAACGGCATTGGGCCTGCTGATCACCGGGATGATGGCGCAGGGGTATGCGATGTATTGTTCAATACGCTGGGTTCGGGAACAACGTGATTCGGAACGGTGATCAGGTGAGAGAGCAGACGCGTCGTCCGCCATTGGTTTCATGTCGATGGAGCTGGTTCGCTCTCCTGTGCGGCCTCGTCGTGCTGGCAGGGTGCGGTGGACCGTGGCGGGACAGCTATCTGAATAAGGGAGTGCACAAGCTGAGCCAGGCCGATATCGAGGAAAAATTCGGCCCGCCGAGTACGGCCAAGACGCCGGTGCTCGGTGGCGATACCGTGTGGACCTACCGTGTGCCGATGGGAGACCGTGAGGTTCATCCCTGGGATCCCAGTAGTTTGGCCACCGGCAAAAAAACGAAAGCCCCGCCTTCGCCATCACCCTTCGGGAAAAGTCTGGCGGGCAATGATGAACCCTATCGGGAACCGCTCTATTGTTACCGCTACACCTTGTCATTTGACGAGGAAAAACGGCTGAAAGATTGGAAAAGAGAAGAATGCGTGCCACGCACGAGTGAGGATGGTACCGTAGTGCAGTGACCATGACGGAAAAAACCATGCAAGATATGCTGCCGGTGATCGGCTCCAGTGTCTTCTTCGATCTGCTCAAGTCTATTCTTCTCCTCCTCATCCTCCTCATTGCGCGAACGGTGCTGGTTCGATGGATTAAGGGCAACCAAGCCCTGACCATCGACGCCAGGCGCCGGTGGATCGTGACCATACGCAACAGCATGGTGTTGTGCCTCTTCGTGGGCCTGGTGGTCATTTGGGCGCATGAGCTGGAGGCCTTTGCGGTCTCATTGGTCGCATTGGCGGCCACCCTGGTACTGGCCACGAAGGAACTGATTCTCTGTTGGAGCGGCGCCGCGTTACGCGTCGGCGGCGGCGTCTATGGAGTCGGAGATCGGATTCAGCTCGGTACGTACCGTGGCGTTGTGCTTGAATATGACGTCTTTGCCACGAAGCTTCTGGAGATCGGGCCGGGACAGACATCACACTTGTACACCGGTCGAACCGTCGTGTTTCCCAACAGTCTTCTGTTTGGGAATCCGCTGATCAAGGAAAGTCCATCGCAAGAATATGGTTTGTACGTTCTGTCGGTTCCGCTGTTGAGTACCGACAATTGGCAGGCTGCCGAAC
>DAONAB010000064.1:0-1247 GCA_035400805.1 Nitrospira sp.
CACGATGTGTGTCTTCGATGAAGCGGGGCTTAAACAATAGATCCTCAGGCGGGTACCCGGTGATGGCCAATTCGGGAAACGCCACAATGTCAGCCTTCGCGCGGCGCGCTTCCTTGATCCATGTCTTGATCAGTGCCGTGTTACCGACGATATCGCCGACCGTCGGATTAATCTGGGCCATGGCCACGCGCAAAAACCGCATCAGTATTCCCCGGGCATCAATAATTCGGAACTGCAACAGATTGCGAACAGCATGCTCAAAACCGTCGTCCAGCAAGGCCGCAGCGCAATGAGGATCTGAGGCGTACTGAAGTCGTACGTCGAAGATCCGAATCAGCGAGAACGAAGCTGGCGGCGGTTTTCAGCATGCTGTTGATAAAAAAAAAGTCCTCGGACCCACCGGACCGGTGGACCAGAGGACGTCGTTGTCCTGCGCCATCTCTATAAGGGATAGCCTCCTGAGACTCCATTGTCCCTGGAAAAGCTCGCGATGATATAGCACCAGGCGGAATCGACTGTCAACCGCTACAAGAGCGGCGTTTCTGAAATCCTCCGTGGCCAGAATAGCGGTCTATGGTACAATCCCGCCCCATGCGCCCAACGCTGCAACCGATGATGAGGCCGGCAGAACCACGCCGTACTCTTTGGAAATCCTGGCTGATGGTTTTCCCCTGCCTGCTGCTGGTGGCTTGCACTGCCACATCCCCGCTGATTCCCGTCGGGGAAGGACCATTAGGAACGGTCGCGCTTGAACGCTTGATCAGCCGAGGCACCACGGCCAAATACGGCAGTCCACAAAGCGCGTTTCAAGCATCCCATCCGGCCACCGTCTCGGCAGCAGTGGTTTCACGTCTGCTTTCCGGCCTCTCCATTTCAGGTCTCGACCGGCCTGGCGGCGCGCTAAAACAGGAACGGTTTCCATTGTTTTCTCAGGAAGAAACGGAATTTCTTACTCCGCTCATCGTCCGCGCCCTATCACAGGCCGGGCCGGATCAACGGGTGCGGTTCACCCTTCAGGATGACGGTCTACTCACCCAAGGCACGCTGTACCTGCACAAGACCACCCTTCGGGTCAGTCTCTCTCACTACCGTGCATCGCAGGGGCAAAGCGACACGCGACCGGCAGGGCTCACCTTGTCGTTTGCGCCTTCAGACACGCTCGTGCGAGACGATGTGCCGCAATCCTGGATGATCATCGAACCGGAGCAACCCCGCGTCGCGCTGTCGCTCGACGCCCTGAATCAGCT
>DAONAB010000064.1:1347-11900 GCA_035400805.1 Nitrospira sp.
AGTTCCTGCCCCCTAGCCAACGCCCCTGGCGAACGGCTGACCAACTTGACGGCCAATCCCGGAACGGGCGGCTCCGTGACTCCCCCCAGGAGATCGCTGCCGAACGAGTCCAGTATTCCCGCTACCGTATCGCGTAGCGCCGGCCAGCGAGCCGGATCCATGGCCTCACTCACCACAAAGAACGAAGCCATTTAGTCGTACGAGGACAGCAATCCGAACCCGGCCGGAGGCGAGACTGTCCCAAATAAGCGCAGTGGCACCCTTGCCCAACGGCATCGCCATAGTCGGAACAAACCGTGAGCCGGCGAAGGGAATGGTGACTTCCGGGAACCACTCGATGACGGCAACCGTCGCAACTGAGAGCGTCACAGACTGCCGGGGTTCTTCTCCGAGAGACCGATAGACACGATTGGCGGAAGGCGTGGTCATCACCACATGCGCCCCCTCTTCCAAGGCGGGCATCAATCGACAGGTGATCTCCGCCTGACGGGTTCACGAGGGAGGTCACCGCACAGCCGCTGTCATCCAAATAGGCGGGCGGGAAGAAATGCCAGGGCGTCGAGCAGCGGGACCTGGTCAGGGTCGTGCGGGCTCCGTCGCGCCGATACCCGAGATCCAGCGAACCGACGCACCCGACACCGGCGACCAGGCGGTCATCTTGGTGGCCTCCGTGGCTTCCTTGGCGCATTTGTCGAACAGGGGCGTCCACCGTTCCAACAAATGCTGCCCCTCTCGTTGGCCCATCGGCAACAGTTTTAGCGCGGCAGACACAAACCCGATCGCAGTCTGATAGCAAAATGCGGCGATGGTTTCAGAGCGGTCCCATCCGGCATCTGCCAGCGTCAATCCCAACACCACCGGGAAATGGCCCGGTGTCCGGTCTGTTTTCATCGCAGCGTAAAAATCTCTCAGCACCGCATGTGCGGCCGGCGGTTCGGCCGCGATCTTCACCACCTGCCGCCCCATCTGCTGACTGGCCAGCCGCGACTCTTGCCCGATTTTCATCGCATGGAGTTCATGATCGATGGCCAGCGCCACCTGGACGTCGTTGCGTAGCAGCGCCTCATGAGCGATCCCCACGGCCACCGCCTCTCGCCTCGCCACGCCATGCCGGAACATTTGCTCCACATACTGAGAGAGTTGTTCGCCGGTCCTCACCGCCCCGCCTTGTACGGCTGCTTCCAATCCCGACGAATAGGCATAGCCCCCCGATGGGAAAAAACTATCGACGAACCGGAGGCCGTGCAGGAGTGACAGCGTATTCAGCATACAGTGGCACCTGATCCCTTCGTAACCGCGAAATGCTCAACCGGGCGATCCCGAAAGACCGGAGTCGAAAACCATTTACAAGCAAGGATCACCGACCATCTCTCCTCGCAACAGGCGGCTCAAAACGTTGTCACTCGCCCACATGCGATCATGATCTAGTCCTTGGCTCCACCAGAGAACCTCACACAAAAGGCGAATCTTATGGCCCGCTCTGTTGCGTCACCGACTCGGCCAAGATTTCCTTCGCATCGTAGACATCGTCGGCGCCGGCCGGCTTCTGCCCCTTGTACATCGTGACTGTCATCGACGTTCGTCGCGAGAGCGCCAGCACATCGGCGCGCTGGGCGAGGTGGAAGAAGTCGTATCCCTCCCGCAACGTAAGTTCCGCGCAACGCCGCCGCAAATAGGCATCAAGCTGCTCCTGCGAAGTCAATGAGCTCACACGGTATTCGACACGGTAGACATTCTCTCTCAGTTGCTCGACTTCATCTTTGTCGGCTCCGGTGAGCGGCTGATACTGTCCGGTGGTGCAAGCCGCCGCAGTGACAAGCCATGCTATGCACCACGCCTTACGCACTGCCTTCACGGTCATTCTTCTCAGATGGAACCACATCATGCGGGCACATAGTAGCCAGGCACACCAGTCAGATCAACAACATCGTGCTTTGCATGGCAGCCGCTGCGCAGCTCTTTACCAGCTCTTACACCGTCAGCTGCTGCTTTACCATCTCGGTCCCATCATAAGTGTATCCTGTGATACACTGCGCGCCGTGCAGGCCCCTGTATGATGAACGTCTTCTCCATGAGCCTTCGCTCTGCATCGGCATTGTGTCTGGTGCTGTGCCTCGTGCTCACAGCCTGTACGAGCGGACCGCAACTTGATGTGACGATTCAGCAGTCGGCCCGAAGCGGGGTCTATCTCGAGCGGCTCCCTACACGTCAGTTTCAAGCCACGCACCCTATCCGACTTGCCCCCGAACTCATAGCCAAAAGCTTGCAAGGCGTGCAGATCCATGACGGAAAGGGTCTTCTTCAAGCCCTCAGCGCACAGCACCATCAGGCGCTTGCCGTCTTTTCCCACAACGACATTGCCCTGCTCGCGCCTGCCATTGCGGACGGATTGAGTCAAGCCGCACCCGATCAGCAGGTGGCGTTCCGCATCATGCAGACAGGAGATTTCGATGGGCGCGACAGAACCGGTGCCGGGGTCGGATCAGGAATAGCTTCCCAACGGAATCAGGACAGCACTACGAGCGGCACACTGTTCGTCTATGGGCGTTCGTTGTACCTGACAATTCACCAGTTCCGCCATCACACGGAGTCACCCGACACCATCGACATGCCGAATCGCCGGCTTCCCGAACCAACTGGATTGAGAAACCGCACGGTCCTGTTTATGCCGGAGTCGGCACTCCGCCCCGATATCTACGCGCCGCCCTTTGCCGCGGAGGAAGGGCTGACCACGCTCGTCATCGACTATGATGCTCTGGCGAAAACACCCACTGCCGCCGTTCCACTGCCGCCGGCTATTTCTGAGCCGACTCCTGCTATCGCGCCTGCACAGGCTCTCACGCCGCAACCGGCCAACACCCCGCCACTTCACGACGATGTTCAGCAGATCAAGGACCGGATGAAGCAGAAGGAACGAGAAGTGGAAGAGATGCGAAGGGAATTAGACGAAATCAAGCGCCAACTGGGAAACCAGCCGAACAAACGCGGCCCGACGCCTCCAAGCAAGCCATAACAACCGACCCCAGCAGATCTGTCCGGTCATCCCCGGTTTTTGTCAGCCCGGTCTTCAATCTCACCCGCCAGCAAAATCGCTTCGGCAATCTCGCGCATGGACTTGCGAAGATCCATACTCTGCCGCTGAATCAGCTTGAAGGCATCCTCTTCCGACAGACGTTTGGACCGCATCAGATAGCCTTTGGCCCGATCAAGCAGCTTGCGCACTTGCAACGCTTCCTGCATTTCGAACGACTTCTCCAGCAGCGTCGTGTGCTCGATGGAGATAGCCGCTTGATTGGCGATGGCCTGCATGAGTTTCACATCTTCGGACGTGAAGGTATGGGGCTTGGAGGTATAGGTATTGATGACGCCGATCGCTTTCTCCCGCACCAGCATGGGGACGCAGAGCAGCGAACACAGCCCCTCTTTCGCGGCCATGTCCGGATACATGTAGGAGCCTTCTTTGGTGACATCGGGAACAATGATTGGACGGCGATCTTGAACTGCGCGCCCGCTGATACTTTGGCCGATCTTCACGTTGGGCTTGCGCCGGTACTGTTCGCTCAAACTTTGCGTGGCCGTGATACGCAGTTCTCCCGTCGGCTGATCCAAGAGGATAATGGAACAAATCTTCGACCCCATCATTTGTGCCGTCATCGTCACAATCAGTTGCAAGACATCTTCCATCAAACGATTTGAAGACACCGTCTCCGACACTTGCGACAAGGTGTCGAGTTGCAGGGCTTTCCGCGTCATCTGATCGTAGAGCCTGGCGTTCTCGATGGCACCACCGACCTGCGTCGCAATCGTCGACAGCAGCGCGAGTTCATCCGGCCGATACCGCCGTGAGCGCTTGTGTTGCACGTTGATGACGCCGACCACCTCCTGCTTGGTCGTAATGGGCACGGAGACAAACGCCTGATAGCGATCTTCCGGCAGGTTATGAAAGAACTTGAACCGGGAATCATCGCTTGCGCTGTTGGGAATCACCACGCGAGTTCTCTCCCGCGCAACCCAGCCCGTGATCCCCTCTCCCAATCCAATCGTGATGCGCCCGATGAGTTTCGGATGAGGATTTTTGGAGGCTCGAAGGATCAGCTCGTCCCGGTTATCGGACAGCAGATACAAGAGACAGGCATCGGCTTTTGTCGCTTCTACGACCACCTCGACGATATGCCGGAGGACGGACTCCAGATCGAGCGTGCTGCTGATCGATTCGCTGATGCGATGCAGGACATCGACTTCGCGTGTTTTTTCACGCAACGCCTGTTCCAACTGCGGCACTGTTCGCTTTGATGCCATTGCGCTCCTACTGTGGCGGCTTCTTGCCCCGAGCTCGTTGTCGAGAACCGGTGTCGCGGGTGCGAACCGTCTCATACCAGTCACGAGTCGCGTCCCTCGCTAACGGAACAATTCGCACCGATCCAATTCGTTCCGGGAGCACGCAGTAGACGGTCCCGGCGGACACTTTTTTATCCTGCTGCATCGCCTCCCAGAGCGCGCCGAACGGCACATTCGGCAATGTCACAGGCAAGCCGGCTGCCGCAAGGAGCGCGCGCAGGCGCGTGACAACGTCCTGCTCGCAATACCCGAGATGACGGGCCAGATCTGCTTCATACACCATCCCCACGGCGACCGCTTCGCCATGAATCAGGCTGCGATACCCTCCAAGAGATTCCAACGCATGGCCGATCGTATGCCCGAAATTCAGGATACGGCGGCGATCAGCTTCGCGCTCATCCTCAGACACCACCTGCGCCTTGATTTCGCAGGAACGCCTCACAATATGTGCAACCGGCGCGTCACTCAGCGTCAAAATCGGCGCGATATGTTGCTCGAGATACTCGAACAACGCCGCATCCTCGATGACCCCGTACTTGATCACCTCTGCCAACCCGGCGATCCATTCTCGCTCAGGCAACGTACGTAGCGTGGCCGGATCGATCAAGACGGCTCGCGGCTGATTAAATGCGCCGATCAGATTCTTTCCTTTGGGATGATCCACCCCCGTTTTTCCACCGACGCTGGAATCCACCTGCGCGACGAGGCTGGTCGGGACCTGCACAAAGGGAATCCCGCGCTGATAGATGGCCGCGGCGAATCCCGTGATATCGCCGATCACCCCGCCCCCGAGGGCCAACAACGTTGAACTCCGTTCGAAGCGGGCGTTCACCAGCGCATCCATCACGGTTCCGATCGACCGCAGCGTTTTAGTTCGTTCACCGGGCGGCAGCACGATGGGAACTACTGCAAATCCGGCAGCCTTCAGCACACGTGTCACGGGCTTCAAATAGTGGGCGGCCAGATTGCGATCGGTCACCACACCCACCTTGCCGGCACATCGGAGTCGCGTCAATTCAACGCCGATGTCCTTCAGCAGACCACGTCCGATCTGGATGTCATAACTCCTGGCACCCAATTCCAGATGGATGGTTTCCCGGGGGATGTCAGACTTGGCTGGCGCCATGCAAATGTATCCAATGAGCTAGAATGAAATCTCTTCGTCGTCCCCGCATCGCGCGAACGACCCCATGTGGGCCTCCCGCACCGTTGAGTCACCCTGTAGGCAACGGTTGGCCGGGAACCGGACTGCGGGCTGCACGATCTATAGGGAGAAAAAGCCCGGAAGAATCGCTATCGACAATGGGGAGGAGACACCTTGCACGGGATTCGCCCCCATTGAGACAGCGTACCATCATCAATGGGGGCGATTATTAGCGTGTCGAGCGGGGACCTGTCAAGTTGCGGAGCGCACGATCGTCGGAGTTAGGAAGATCAACAGTTCCTGCTTCGACACGTTCTCCGTCTTATTCTTAAACAACCAGCCCAGCACGGGGACGCGAGACAGGTACGGGATACCTGCGACGTTGTTCGATTGCGTATCGACGAACACGCCGCCGATGACCATGGTTTCCCCGTCACGCACCAAGACTTGAGTGGTGGCTTCCCGACGATCGATGCTCGGGCCAGCCGGGTTGCTTCGCGCACCGACCGCGTTTCTCGTCGCCCGAACCTTCATCAAAATCTGCTTACCGATTTCTTTCGGATCCCGGGATGTAATCTGCGGCGTTACGTTCAATTCCAGGTTCGCGTCCACGAATGTGGTCTGTGTTCCCTGTAAGGAGGTCGTCTGGAACGGGATTGATTCACCCTGCGCGATCTTGGCATCCCGCTTATCCAACGTGGTGATCTTCGGCGCAGCGATGACCTTGGTCAACCCGAGGAGCTCTCCAGCCGACAACCGCACATCCAGCATGGCGCCGTCGGTTTTGCCGATTGAAAATCCGGCGCCGGGGACGGACGGCAATCCCGGGTTAGCCGGCAAGTTGATGAGAAAGTCTGAGACTTGCGCACCGAAGGCTCCAGTGGTGCCGGTCTTGAAGGCAGACGTTCCGCTCGCCGATCCCAATTGGTTGACGTTCTGAATGCCCCACTGCACACCGAGCGACCGTGTGTACGTCGTATCCGCCTGAACGATGCGCGCTTCGATCTGCACCTGCGGCACCTCCAGATCGACGCCGTCCAGCAACTGCCGGAGGACTTCCAGTTTGGATTCCGTGTCGCTGATGATCAACGCATTGCTCGCGGCACTGACAGTCATGGTGCCACGCGGGCTGAGGTTCTGCCTCAGGGAAGTTTGCACTTCCAGCGCGTTGAGATTGCGAATATAGAATACCCGGGTAACGATGGGCTCAGCCTTGGCCTTGGAGTCCTTGGCGCGCGCCTCCTCGTCCTGCTGCTTGGCGATATTCTGCAGCGTATCGACCCACACGATATTGCCCTGGCGAATCATGCCGAGCGCGTTCATCTTCAGCAGCATGTCGAGGGCCTGATCCCATGGCACATTGGCCAGCTTCATGGTGACTTTGTTCTTCACGCCCTCGCCGACCACGATATTGAAGCCGCTGACTTCCGCGATCAAACGCAACACATTGCTGATATCGGCTTGCTGAAAATCGAGAGAAATCCGCCGCCCCAGAAAACGCGATGCCCCGTTGACCACTTCATTACTCTCTGGCTTCCGGTCTTCCTTCTGGACCGACTCGGCCGTCAATTGAATCGGCTGAACACGGAACAACGCATGGGGCGTCTTATGAGAGATCACTATGGATCGCGCGGCAGCCTGTTCGGCCAGCGGCGCGGCATCGCTCTCGGCCAGCTTCATCTCAGGCGCGGGCGCAACAGCCTTCGGTTCAAGCGTGAGAACCAGACGTCCGTCGATTGACGTGACGCTGTGCTCGGCCGGCTGAGCAAGATCAAGAACCAATCGCACCTTGTCCGCGTGGTACCCAAACCGCACTTTCGACAGCAACGCATGGCCGACGGCCAATTGTGCTTGACGCCCCTGCGATTGGATGTGCGGCATATCGAGCACCATCCGGCGATCACCAACCATTTTCACTGTGTGGTCGAAAACCCCGTTACCGATCAGGATCAGTGCGACCCGCCCGCCCTCAGGCTTGGCTTCCACACTCGTCAGCAGTGTTGCGGTCGGCGCGGCGCTAGCCGGGTGTTCTTCTTGTGCGGCGGCATGCTCAGCAGAAGCCAACGCTCCCTGATCAGTGGCCTGCGTGAATCCGGCCAGGCCGGTCGTTTCGCCCGGCGTAGCGGCATGCGCGTAGCCGGCAAGGCCTAACAGTCCGGCCATCACAGTGAGACTCAGCAGTGGATATGCACCTACCTGTGTGTGTTTCATTCTGTGCCCTCTTTCGGGTGCAGGAGCTTGACGTACTCGCGCTCCTGTTTATTCCCGTACACGTCCGTGAACCGCTCTTGAACGATGATGCCTCGTTCGGTGATTGAACTGACCACACCATTGTTAGGCCCGATTCGTGTTCCGCGATGGATGCTGTACCCCTTTCCATCGGGAGTTTGAACCATGGCCGTGTACCCATAGTTGCCCCACAGCACACCGATCAAACTCAGTTCCGTAAGGCCAATACGCTGCAGGGGGGGAAGACTCGCGTCTTGTTCGACCTGCTGTCCAAGCTGGAGCATCGGCAGGAAGGGATCCCGACGCCCGGAGGGATCGTAGGAAGCGCCGGAAAATTCCATCGAGAGGGAATCGCCTGGCTGCGAGACTGCCCCCTCGGCACGGGGAGCCGGCGATTCGATCGCAGGAACCGGTTTCTGCCCTTCGGGTAACGGCATGACCTTCAGAGAGTCGGCAGGCCGCATAGAAGCAATCTGGCGCAAGTGCGTCAGCGGTTTCGATTCCACCGGTAGGGAGGTACCTCCCACTACCAGCACGACGGCTCCGATACTCATCGGCCGTATCCACGTATTCCAGCAGACTCGCGTGTTCACGGTACGTCCTCTTACATTAGGCATGAGCGGGGCTCCATTCCTCACTTCGGCTTCGCCGCAGGCACCGGCGCAGCCGGCTTCTTTTCCTGCGGAGCGGCGTAGGCCACCAGATCGAAGACTGTTTGCGTCACCACGCGGCCTTGGTCGACCCGGGCGGCGCCGATTCGGACATCCTGAACGGTCACGATGCGGGACAGCTTACTGATTCGATCAAAGAAGATGGCGGCTGTATGGTATCCGCCGGCCACTTCTACGTTGATGGGCATTCGAATGAACAACTTCGACGGATCCTCAGCTTGTGCGCCCGGTTTCCACAACTTCACATCCAAGCCCAGCCGCAGTCCCAGATCAGAGACTTGCTTCAGCAGCATCACCGCTTCTTCTTCCGGCGGGAGACGTTCCTTCTTCGCTGCCAATTCAATCTCCAACTGTTTATTGGCCGCGACCAGCTCGTCGAGGTGTTTGACCTTGAGCGTCAAATTTTGAATTTCCGTGTCCAACTGAGCCACTTGCCCTTGCACGGCTTCCAGCTCGACGGTCTTGGGATCGACGACGTAGAAATAAAATCCGACCAAAATCCCGGCCACCAGGAGGCCAAGCAGCGCAACCTTTTGGCCTGTCGGAATGCTGCGGAGGCTGTCTAAGCTGATCGCATTCAGACTCATGTTAGCCTTTCATCGACAGGTCAAGTCGGAATTGATAGGTATTCATCTTATTGTCCAGCCCGGCCCGGCTCTCCATCAATTTGATGGCGCCGAACTGATCGGTTCGCCTGAGGTTGTTCACAAACTCGACCACGTCATCGTTGGTCAAAGCGCGGCCTTCAAGCTCGACGCTGTTGCCTTTGAGATTCAGCCGCACCAGCCAGACCTTCAAGGGATTCAGGCTCTGGCTGACATGGTCCAGCACTTTGACGGGGCCTGTCCGGCTCTTCTCCAGCTGATCGATGATGCGGTTCTTGGCTTCGAGCTGCTTCTTCTTTTCTTCGAAGTCTTGGACCGCCTTCACCTGCTCTTTCAACTGCGCCACTTGTTTGTCCTTCAGCTGCTTTTCGGCCTGCTTGGCTTGGATATCTTCGTCGAGCGAGGCGGCGTAGAACCAGCACCCGGTCAACGTGATCAGCAGCACCCCGACACCGAGCAATGCTTCGGCGCGTACATCCCACTGCGGCTTGGCTTTCCTGGACCTGGGTCCAGTTGCGAGCAAGTTGATTCTAATCATCGGTCCCCCACCGTCCGCAGTGCGAGGCCGACCCCCACTGCCGCCAGCGACCCCATCTCCGCCAATTGCTCAGGATCGACGTCGCACTGCGAGGTGTCGATCTCATTAAAGGGATTCGCAATTTCCACATCGACATGCATGCGATCGCGAAGCTGCTGAGCCAACCCCTTCACCTTCGCTCCCCCCCCGAACAGCAAGACCCGCGCAATTTCGCTCTCTGAGGACGTGGTCTTGAAATAGTCGATCGTACGCGCAATCTCTGAGGCCACCTCGGCATTGACGCTCTCCATCACAGCCGCAAGTGTATGATCGTCATCTCCATCGTTTTTCTTGAGTTGCTCTGCTTCCTCGTACGACACCCCCATTTCGCGCTGCACCGCCTCCGAATAGCGATTGCCTCCCAGCGGGATATCGCGCGTGAAAAGGGACACTCCACCGCCGACGATGTTCACATTCATGACGCTGGCGCCGATGTTGACCAGAATCGTGGTGTCCTCTTGAGTGGAAGGAGAGGTCACGCCGTACATGTTTTCCACGGCAAACGCATCCACATCCATGACGATCGGGACCAGTCCGGCGGCCTTGACCAATTCCGTCAGCTCGTTGATTTTGTCCTTCTTCGCGGCAACCAGCACAATCGACATTTCGCTCTGCTCGTCCGGATTCTCCGACGGCGGCAGGACATAAAAGTCGAGATTGACCTCGTTGATATCGAAGGGGATGTATTGCTCCGCCGCCAGCTTCACCTGGGCGTCGAGTTCTTCGTCGGGCATCGGCGGCAGCGAAATCTTTTTGACGATGACCGCATGGCCGGAGATTGAGACGGCTACCTGCTTCAATTTCACGTTGTGTTCCGCCAGCAATTCCTTGATGGCCGAAACGACGCGCCCTTCGTCCATCACCGTGCCGTCGACGATCACCTCGGGTTCCAGTTCCTTGACGCCGAACTTCTGCAAGGTGTAGCGGCCCCGGTGCTCCTTGATCTGCACCAGCTTGATGCTGCTCGACCCGATGTCCAACCCCAACAG
>DAONAB010000065.1:0-11878 GCA_035400805.1 Nitrospira sp.
CGATGTGGCGGATCTCATGCGGGATACGGGCTTCAAGCCGGCTACGTCGATTGAAACCGGCATCGCGCGGTTCGTGCAGTGGTACCGCGAGTACTATAAGGTCTGATCTTCTCCGACAGGAGAATTCCTCAAAATCACTCGCTTCTCTGCGCCAGCCAGCCAGGCTGCCGACCAGCCGTCAGTTGTATCGCGCATCACCGCATCACAATCGGCCGCATTCTTTTAATGGAGCCGCGCTCCATCTCCTTCGTCAGGAGGACGGCTACTTGTTGTGGCGTCACGCGAGGAGTAAGGTATGAACTATGTACTTTATTTTCTCCAAGCCGGTGCAGATCGCATCTGTGTGTCTGGCCGTCGGATGTGTCGTGACTGCCGGTGTAGGTCAGGCCTTCGCGGACTCGCTCTCAGCGCCTATGTCGGCCGTGGCTGAATTGCGCAGTCACGCGCAGGGAGAGGCCGTGTCTGTTCCCGCCACCAATGAACAGCGATCAGATCTCTTTCGTCAGTCGCCTGTGTTGAGCGGGCGGTTACGTGTCAGCGACCAGACGCTGATTCCTTACATCGGTGCCGGGTTTGGTGGGGGGTACGTAACGGAGCGTGATCGGGCCTTGAACCCACAGCCGACCCTCCCGCAGCAAAATCTCTTCGGCGAGTCGATGGGCAAAAGCATGATGCCGAACGAGTTTCAGATGGGCATTCGTATTCCCTTCTAATCCTGCCGATTTCTTTTTCCGATCGAGCATGGCCTTCGGGTGGAATGGCTAAAAGAGGCGCTGGGCCAACTCTGCCGGATCAACTCCGTCCAGGCTCGGAAGGACCAGGTGCGCATCGGTCAACTCTGATGCCGGATATGTGCTGGCAAGGGCCAGCACGCGCATCCCTGCGCGCAGTCCCGCCTGGATGCCAGCGCGAGAATCCTCGATCACCAGGCATTCAGTGGCCCGTAGAAGAGGCGGCTTGGGTCGCGTGGCATTGAATTGCCGGAGGGCACGTTCGTAAATCGCGGGGTCTGGCTTACCGACTGCGCAGTCATCGGCAGAGATAATCATCTCAAACGCAGACTCGATGGGCTGACCTGCAAGGGCGGCCCGGATCTGATCTTTCTTGCCGCCGGACGCGATGGCCAGTCGGTATTGTCCGGCCGCCCGCTCCACGAAGCCGGTCACCCAGGGAAACAACGCGGCTTGGTGTGCGGCGGTATGGTTGTGAAAGAGTGCCGCTTTCCGTTCAATGATCCGGGCATGGAGGGTAGGATCGCAACTTCCGTCTCGCCTGGTAATCAGCGCGGCGGCGCAGGTCCGTTCATCCATGCCGAGGTAGGTGCCGTAGTACTCTTCCTTGCTCAAGACGAATCCAGCCTCGCTCAACGCGTGCTGAAAACATTGCAGGTGGGTCATCTCATCGTCGGCGATGACGCCATTGAAGTCGAAAATAATCGCGCGCACAGATCCCTCCCTTGGGTGCCGAACGTGTGACCAGGCGCCTCACCGTAGCCGACTTGTCGCGTGCGGGACAAGCAGAACTCCTTGTTCCCTTGAGATCCCTACGGTATGCTGCGTCACGAATGCGTCCAACCTGCGATTTACACTGACATTTCATATCTTGTGGCTCTATGAGTGATTACGCGGTTCTCGGCGATCTGTTGGTGATCTATGCGGTCTCCACCGCAGTGGTCTTCGTGTTTCACCAGTTCCGGTTGCCCTCGATTGCCGGATTCCTGGTGGCGGGCGCGCTGATCGGTCCACATGGGTTGCATCTCATTCCCGATGTGTCCCAAGTCCAGGTGTTGGCTGAAATCGGCATCGTCTTATTGCTCTTCACGATCGGCATGGAGTTCTCCTCTGCGCATTTCGCTTCAGCCCGCCGCATTCTCGCCGTGGCCGCGCCCGTGCAAACCGGAGGGGTGCTCATCCTGGCCTTGCTCGGAGCGCTGGCCGTGGGGCTCTCCTATCAGCAGGGCATTTTCTGGGGCTTCCTGTTATCGCTCAGCAGCACGGCCATTGTGCTCAAGGCCCTCTCCGAGCAGGGCGAGAGTGATTCGTTTCACGGGCGGGCCACCGTGGCGATTTTGATTTTTCAAGACCTGGCCGTTGTGCCGATGATGCTCATCACTCCGATACTGGCGACGCCCAGCGGGAGCGCAATGGGAATGGTGTTGCTGACGCTGCTCAAGGCGGCGGTTGTGGTGGTCTTGATCGTCGCAGCGGCCTGGTATCTTGTCCCGCGATTGTTGCGGCATATCGTACGGAGTCGAAGCCGGGAACTCTTCCTGCTCTCCATTATCGTGCTCTGTCTCGGCATTGCCTGGCTGACGTCGCTGGGGGGGTTGTCACTGGCCTTGGGCGCGTTTATCGCAGGGTTGGTGATGTCGGAATCGGAGTATAGCCACCAGGCGTTGGCCGAAGTCCTGCCGTTTCGGGATAGTTTCAACAGTTTGTTTTTCGTCTCGATCGGGGTCCTGATGGATTTGCGGGTGGTGTTGGACCATCCGTTTATCGTGCTGGGGCTTCTCGTGGCCGTCATTGCCGGAAAATTGCTTGCCGGCGCGGGAGCGATGGTGGCCTCGGGCGCTCCGCCCAGGTCGGCGGTGCTCGTCGGGGTGGCACTTGCGCAGGTCGGCGAATTCAGTTTTATCCTCGCGCAGCAGGGGCAGGATGCCGGCTTGTTCACGGGAGATCACTATCAACTCTTTCTCGCGGTGTCGGTGCTGACAATGGTGGTGACCCCCTTTGTGATGCAATGGTCGCCTCACCTGGGCCGACGGATCGAAGCGTTGCAACGAGTGCGTGGCTGGATGCCCACCCGCACGGTGGCGCATGTGGAACAGTTGGAGGGGGGGCAGGTCCGCATCAAGGACCATGTGATCATCGTGGGATACGGGCTGAACGGCCGCAATCTCGCTCGCGTATTAAGCGAAACCGAAATTCCCCATGTGGCCCTCGATCTGGACGGTGAAACGGTGCGCCGTGAATCGCGCCATGGCGTGCCGATCTATTACGGCGACGGCTCGAATGCGAATGTCCTTCGCCACATGAAAATTGAAGACGCCAAGGTGCTCGTGATCGCACTCTCCGATCCGTTTACGGCCCGACGAACCGTGAAAGTGGCGAAGGGGCTCAACGCGAAGCTGCACATCGTCGTGCGGACGCGATACCTGCGTGAGTTGGAGGAACTGCACCAGCTGGGGGCGGATGATGTGGTGCCCGAGGAGTTCGAGACGTCGATTGAAATTTTTGCGCTGGTGCTGCGCACGTATTGTCTGCCGCAGGAATTCGTGGCGCGAAAAGCAGAGCAAATCAGGCGGGAGGGTTACGCCCTGCTGCGGCGCAGCGAAATGCCGGAGCTGGCGCATCATTTGCGCGGGGGGACGTTGACGGATGTCGAAGTGGAAACCTGCCGGATTGATGAGGAAGCTCCGGCGGTCGGCAAATCACTGACGGAACTATCGATTCGTCCGCGGACCGGCGCCTCGGTGATTGCCTGGACCCGGAGCCAGGTCACTCAGTCTAACCCGTCCGAAACTGTGCGGCTGCAAGCCGGCGACGTCGTGACGTTGCTCGGATCCCGTGAGCAAATCCGTCGAGCCATGGCGCTGCTGAATGAGCCCAATCACGGCACGAGTCAGCCACTCACCTAGCGCCTGCAGCTAACTTCTCCATCGTAATGTGACGGGGCCTTTGAGCGGATGGTCCAACGGGCGCCCGCTTTGCACGGAGGCGAGGTGGGCCGCCTTCAGCTTGTAGTACCACTTGGCCGGGGTGTCGGCATCATCGATCAGCATGAGCGCAGGTTTGTATTTCAATCCGACCGCCTGCCGCTCCATGGCCTGTTTGTCCTGCTTCATGAAGATATTCGCAAAATACCGGAACAGGGGTTTGGCGAAAGGCAGCCAGGGGAGGATGTTCCAGGCGGCGGTGAAATCGATCCGGCATTGCTGCTCGCCGACCGGTGTTACGGTGGCGCGTGAGGAGACGAACATCGATCCGCATTGCACAAACTCGAATCGCTGATTGGGCAGCACGAAGTCGATGGTCGTCGTCAGCGGGCCGCCGTAGAGTTTGTTCAGCAACTTGTAGGGGCCGCTATTTTTAGAGGGTGCGTGGGGCACCATGCGAAATCCGTTGGGGATAGGTTCGAAGGTTTTGGCTTTGTCGTGCATGCTGGCTTGCGTCCGCCACCAGGAGCTTTGATGGACGAAGGGGCCGTGAGCCGGATCCATGAGGCCGACGATGCCATCGTCGATCGTGCAGTCTAGAATCGTCGAAATCTGAACCATCCGATAGGGCTTGGACGGTAGCGGCAGGCGCGGGAGCTCCGGCACCGGTTGATTGGGCTGTTGCGGATCAGGAAGAAACACCCACACGTACCCGTCCTGATCCTGGCAGGGGTACGACGTGATGCCGATCTTCTCCGGCTGAAGTGCGGATCCCTCAACCAACGCGGGGATATGTCGGCAGCGGCCGCCCGTATCGAATTGCCAGCCATGGTAGGCACATTCAACACGCTCTCCGTCAAAATGGCCGAATGACAGCGGCATCCCGCGATGCGGACAGATATCGCGCATCGCTGCGACCTGGCCCTGGCGATCACGGCAGATCAGAATGGGCAGTCCCAGCATCACCTGCGTGTGCATCTGCCCGACGGCCAGGGAGCTGCTGGTGGCCGCCGGATACCAGAAGCCGAACAGCGGCCCACTTTTCGTCGGTTTGAGTTCGGTGATAAGGTCTGTGCTCATGAATAACCAGGATACGGCAAGGCTTTCCGCGGACGACTGGACTATAACGGCGGGTCTGCGACAGGTCAAGCAATCGATCCTCGGCGCAAAGGCCGCAGTGATGCACCGTGAGCGCCGCGGAGCACCGTCGCAGCGCTGCATTTCTTGACAAAAAAAAGATGTGGAGACTATAGTCAATTTCGTTAGGAATTGTGCTGTTTGTGCTCAGACATGCGAGGTAAGCAATGACGACCGCACAAATCGAGCCCACAGCTGCTCTCGCGGAACTGCGCGAATCGAAGGCGGACCGCGTCACGATCGTGCTCCTGAGCGGAGATCTTGATAAAGCGATGGCTGCGTTTATCATCGCGACGGGCGCCGCCGCGATGGGGATGCGCGTGACGGTGTTTTTTACCTTCTGGGGCCTCAATACGATTCGCAAAAAAGGCGCGAGCAGTTCGGCATCGGATTGGCTTCGGCGCATGTTCGGATTTCTGAATAAAGGTGGCGCCGATACATTGCCCCTGTCCCGGTTTCATTTCTGGGGGCTGGGCACGAAGATGATGCAAGTCGTGATGAAGCAAAACCGCATGCCGGGCGTGCCGGAGCTCATGCAGATGGCGTTAGATCTCGACGTGCGCTTCATTGCCTGCACGACGACGATGGGCTTGATGGGGATTACGAAAGACACGTTGATTGACGGCATCGACCAATTTGCCGGGGTGACCACCTACTTGGCGGAAGCCAAGCAGGGCAGTGTGAATCTGTTCATCTAAGCAGGACTGAGGAGAGGGCATGATACAGGCTGATGTAAAGCTCGATACGCTGGGGTATTTTTGCCCGATGCCGATTATTCTGACTTCGAAGAAGATCAAAGAACTGACCATGGGCCAAGTGCTGGAAGTCGTCTCGGACGACGAGGGCATCAAAAAAGACATGCCGGCCTGGTGTGAGACGACTGGTCATGAAATGGTGGGACTCGAAGAGGAGCAGAGTTCTTCCAAACGAATTTACAAGGCCTTTGTCAAAAAGGCCAAGTAGGTTGTAGCGACAGGCACGCGGATGCGAAGCCGTCATGTTTCTGCAAAGCCGGAGGGTAGAGTCGCCTGCCTCCGGCTTTTTTCTTGTCTCAGCCTTACTAGAGCAGCCGTAGGCCTGAAAGAATGGACGTAGCTACAAAGTGAATCAGATCGTCGAATGCGTGCCCAATTTCAGTGAGGGCCGAAACCCCGAAGTCATCCAGGCGTTAGTCGCGCTGGTTCGATCCGTTCCCGGCGTGGCTTTGCTGGATGAATCGCACGACCGGGACCACCACCGCTCGGTGGTCACGTTCGCCGGACGGCCCTATGCCGTCGCCGAGGTGGCCTTTCAAATGGCGCGGCTGGCTTCTCAGTTGATCGATCTGCGAACCCATCACGGTGAGCATCCGCGCGTCGGCGCGACGGATGTGATGCCGTTCGTTCCCATTCGCGAAGTCAGTATGCAGGATTGTGTGCAACTGGCCCGGATGGTCGGCCAGCGTATCGGAAATGAACTGAAGATCCCCGTGTTTCTCTATGAGCAGGCAGCGGCGAGGCCTGACCACGTCCAGTTGGAATGGATTCGAAAAGGCGGACTAAAGGGACTGGCGGACCGGATGGCCGCTGACGCGGCGTGGGTGCCGGACTTCGGCCCGAAGCAGCTGCATCACACTGCCGGAGCCACGGTGATTGGCGCGCGGTGGCCGCTCATTGCCTGTAACGTGAATCTAAAATGCACGGACTTGTCAGTTGCCAAAGCGATTGCGAAGGTCGTTCGGCAGTCAAGCGGCGGGCTGCCGTACGTCAAAGCGATCGGTGTGGAATTGAAGAACCAGGGGCTCGTCCAGGTCTCGATGAATCTGACGAACTACGAAGAGACATCGCTCCACGTGGCGTTCGTTGCGGTGGAGCGAGAAGCCGCAGTCCGTGGCGTGGAAGTGGCGGGGACGGAAATTGTCGGACTGGTGCCTGAACAGTGCCTCATTGATACGGCGCAGCAGGCGCTCCGTCTCGATCGATTTGAAGGAAAACAGGTGCTCGAAATACGATTGGACAGTGCCGAATCGCGAGCAGCGATCGGGCGGCTCGCCGGCTCGTCGCCGGCCAAGGACCTCCCGTCGCTGCCCGCGAAGCCCGCTGCCTCTGCTGCCGCTGTGACTGCTGAGCAAGGATTAACCGGGGGCAGCGTGGGGGCTCTTGCTGCGTCTTTCGCGACGACCCTGGGCACCATGGTGGCGAAACTGAATCGCGCTCGCGCCGTTGAAACACGTCTGTCCGAGATTGGTGCGCGTCTCCGCGAGCTGGTGCAGGCAGATCGGGATGCCTATGCCCAGGTGCTCCAAGCGAGAAAACTTCCACCCAACCATCCTGAGCGCGCGCTACGCCTCTCATCCGGTTTGTTGGGTGCGATCGAGACACCGATGGAAATTGTGAAGCTGTGTTGCGAGGTCATCCCGCTTCTGCGCGGCCTCCTGGCGCAAGCCAAGCCGGAGCTTCAGCCAGACCTGAAGATGGGCATTCAGCTGGCCGATGCGGTGATCGACGGCTGTGTGAGCATGGTCGAAGAAAACATGAAAGTTCAACCAAATCAGCAACTTGTTGCATCAATCCGTGAACGGTTTGCCGTGGCGGAACAAATGCTTGTGGATGCGAAATCGCTATGCTACACTCCGCCCTTCGATTCGTGGGCCCAAAACATGTTGAATATCCTGAAACTTCGGTGAAAGAGAGTCGAAGGTAGCTGACGATGGAAATTAAGGTTTTCAATAACAACGTCGAAAAAGCCCTGAAGGTCGCCAAGAAGAAATTGGCGGGCGAAGGATTGTTCCGCGAACTGAAGCGCCGCCGGTACTACGAGAAACCGAGTGTCCGCAAGAAGGCGAAAGAGCGAGAGGCTCAGCGCCGCCGCCAGAAGTGGCTTGCGAAGAGACGTCCCGAATAGACGTCAGGCGTTTGTTCCCTCCGCCGACCATCTAGACCATTCCAGTCCAACTCTTCTTTCCGGCACCTCCATGCAGGCGCACGAGATCCACGCCGTCATCCGAACGGTCAAGCGGGAGATTGCCCGTTGGCCTGATCCGGTTGTCGGCGTTGTTGCGAAAGAGTCCGGGCGCGATCCCTTCCTGGTGCTGATCTCCTGTTTGCTCAGTCTTCGAACCAAAGACAAGACGACCGCTGAAGCCAGTGCGCGGCTGTTCGCTCTGGCCTCAACGCCCGCTACTATGCAGTCCTTGCCCCAATCGGTTGTCGAGTCAGCGATCTATCCTGTCGGGTTCTACCGGACCAAAGCGAAACAGATTCAGCAGATTTGCACGCAACTACTTGATCGTTACCACGGCCGCGTACCCGATCAGATCGACGAGTTACTGACGTTACCGGGCGTGGGTCGAAAGACGGCGAATCTGGTGGTGACGGTCGGGTATGAGAAACCGGGGATTTGCGTCGACATTCATGTCCATCGGATCAGCAACCGGTGGGGGTATGTGAACACCACCACTCCGGACGAGACGGAAAAGGCCTTACGCGCCCAATTGCCACCCAAGTATTGGATAACCTTCAACGATCTACTCGTGCCCTACGGGCAGAACCTCTGCCAGCCTGTGTCACCATTCTGCAGCCGATGCAAGATTGCGCAGTATTGCGATCGAGTCGGCGTGACGAAAAGCCGTTAGCGCAGGGTGAGCCTCCCATGGGCATCAGCCGTCCAGCGTCGGTCCGGCGTTCGTTGATCAGATGAAGAGTTTGGTTTCCGCCTGCGCGGTCAGCGAGAGGATGGCGGGAAGGCCGAGCACTTCGTCTACGTTTCGTTCCACCGCACCCGCTTGGACTCCCATATATTCGAGTCCCGCGCTGCAGGCAATGAGACGAAATTTTCCGACAAGCCGGGCTTCATGAAACATCTCAGAAATTTTGGGGACCTTTTTCTCCTTCAGCAGGCGTGCCACTTCCTCGGCCGAGGCGGCATATTCAGGCGGAAAGTCGATGTCGTCGATCTTGCCTTCAGCCAGTTTCTTGATGGTCCAAAACAGTAACACCACGATGACATCTTTCCCCATGGCTGCGGCGGTGATGCCGAGCGTCGCGACCTGGTGCAACTTGTCATACGTAGCGTTGTGGGCGAAGAGGACGAACTTGGGCGTTTCGGCCATGGCGGCTATTTGACCTTCTGTTTGGTTTTGACGCTGTTGATAAAGTCGTTGATGGCCGCATCCACCTCGGCAGGCGTCATGGCGCGATCGTGCATCTCGCTCTCATCGAGCAGGTAGCGCTCGCCCTGTTTTTCCTGCCGCACGATCACGGAATTTTCCGGCGTCACCTCCACCCGCATGAACCATTCTTTTTTGCCCTGCGTCATGACCACTTCTTTGCCGAGCCCGATCTTGGTGATGTCGATCTGTAGGTCGGATTCGACGACCGCATCGGCAGCAGAGGCCTGTGGGGCGATCACGCCGGCGGTGCTCAGTCCCAGGATCAGACCAAAAATGGCCAGGTGCCGGGACGGGGCGTGGAGCATGGTCAGCAGGACGCTGCTGGATCGCGGCGGCAGCATGGTGCGGAATTATAGCTGGCAGAGCAGGGAACGTAAACCCGCTTGAGGTTGCACTCTTTCCGTCGCGCAAAGCCCCATGCTAGGATGCGCCGGTGATATCCGACATTCTGGCGCAGATCGAATCCTACGTGCCGGCGAGCGTGCTGATTTGGTTCGCCGTCTCGTCCGTCGTCATGTTCGTAGGAACCCTGATCGCGATTCCCATCATCTTGATGCGGTTGCCGGCAGACTATTTCGATACCCGTATTCCCCGCCCGTGGATGGAAAATCATCACCCGCTGCTCCGGGTACTCGGGCACATTGTAAAGAATGTGGTCGGGGCGATTTTTCTCTTCGCGGGATTTCTTATGCTCTTCTTGCCGGGCCAGGGCGTGTTGACGATGTTGATCGGCTTGTCGTTGATTGAGTTTCCCGGCAAGCGGCGCGTGGAAGCCAAAATCGTCGGACAGTCGACCGTCCTGAACACGATCAACGCGATGCGAGCCAAGTTCGGCAAACCGCCGCTGATCATCGCTCCGGACTGACGCCGTCGGCGTAGACATCCGTCACGCCAGTTATCCATAACCTGTGTGCCGATTCCCCCATCATGCCCACTCTCTACCTGATTGACGGCAGCGCGTACATCTATCGAGCGTTTTTTGCCCTGCCGCCGTTGAGCAATTCCAAGGGGCTGCAGACCAATGCGGTCTATGGATTTACGACCATGTTGCTGAAAGTCCTGCGGGACCATCGGCCGGATTATGTGGCCGTCGTATTCGATGAAAAAGGTCCGACCCACCGGCATGAAGCCTACAAGGAATACAAGGCGCAACGGCCTCCCATGCCGCAAGGCATGAGCGCGCAGATTCCCTACATCCATCGAGTGGTGGAAGCGTTGTCCCTGCCGGTGATCCGGCAGGCCGGGTACGAGGCCGACGATTTGATCGGCACCTTGGCGCGAAAAGGGGAGGGCGAAGGCCTCGATGTCGTGATCGTGACGAGCGACAAGGACATGTTTCAGCTGCTGACTCCCAAGACGCGTATTTACGATCCGGTGAAAGATAAGTGGTTTGGCGAGGCGGATTCGCAGGTGCGGTTCGGCGTGGAGCCGGCCCGTGTCGTCGAGATTATGGGCCTCATGGGAGATACCAGCGACAATATTCCCGGGGTCAAAGGGATCGGCGAGAAAACGGCCGTGAAGTTGATCACCCAGTTCGGCACGATTGAAGAGTTGCTGCGGCGTGTCGAGGAAGTGACGCCGGCCAAAACCAAGAAGCTGCTGCTGGAGCAGGGCGACAATGCCCGCATGAGCAAGCAGCTGGCGACCATCCAGGTGGATTGTCCGATCGAATTTTCTCAGGCTCAGTTTCACGCGAAGGCGCCGCAGACGGAGGCGCTTGTGAGTCTGCTGCGTGAGCTGGAATTCATGACGTTGGCCAAGACCTTTCAGGGGGAGACCCCGGAGCAGAACCGCTTAGGCGCTGAGGTCGAGCAGATCCATGATGCCCGTGGAGCGGAAGATTTTCTGAAGCGGCGACAACCGGATGCCATGTTGGGGTTGGCCTGTGTGTTGAGTGGTGAGGCCGGCGTGCGAGCGAATATCCAAGGCTGCGCGTTTGGCTGGCCTGACGGCGCTGCCGCGTTCGTGCAGGGTGAGCCGCAGGGCTGGCCGCACCCGTTTATTTCTTATGTGGGAGATGGCCACAAGCCAAAAGCCGTCCAGGATCTCAAGCCGACTTTATTGGCGCTCCACCGGCAGGGAATTGAGATGCCGGGCCCCTACTTCGATACGATGGTCGCCGATTATTTACTGAATCCCAATCGACGCGCGCACACGTTGGAAGCGATTGCGATGGACCTGCTGAGTTATCAGCTCGGCGCCGATGCTACCGAGGAATCGAGCACGCGTCCCCAATCCCTGTTCGATGTCGATGAACAGGTCGTGCGACGAGTCGGCGAGGCAGCGGCGGTGACGGCCAAAGTTGCGCCGTTGTTGCGCGAGCGGCTGAGGGCGCAAGGCAGTCTGTCGCTCTTTGAGCAGGTGGAAATGCCGCTGGTGCCGGTCTTGGCCGACATCGAACGTAACGGATTTTTGCTCGACGTCGAGGGGCTTCGCGCGTTGAGCAAGGAGCTGGAGCGGGAACTCGAGCAGATGGTCGGAACGATCTACCGGCTGGGCGGCGGCGAGTTTAATATCGGCTCGCCGAAGCAATTGGCCACGGTGCTGTTCGACACGCTGGGCCTGAAGCCACTCCGGAAAACGAAGACCGGGTTTTCCACCGATGAAGACACGCTCACGCAACTGGCGAATCAGCATGAGCTTCCCGCGCAAATTCTCAGCTATCGGACACTGACCAAACTCAAATCGACCTATGTCGATGCCCTGCCGCAGTTGGTCAATCCTGAGACCAGACGGCTGCATACGTCGCTGAATCAGACGGTCGCCGCCACGGGACGACTGTCCTCGACCGATCCCAACCTCCAGAACATTCCGGTGAAAGGCGACTACGGCCTGCGGATCCGCGAAGCCTTCATTGCGCCGCCCGGCCACCAGCTGCTCTGTGCCGACTATAGTCAGGTCGAGCCGCGTATTCTGGCCCATCTTTCCCAGGACCC
>DAONAB010000066.1:0-1559 GCA_035400805.1 Nitrospira sp.
TCCAGATCCAGTTTGCCCGCTTCGATTTTTGAAAAATCGAGAATATCGTTAATAATGGCCAGGAGGGTTCGCCCCGATCGGTGCACGGTCGACGCAAGATGTCGCTGCTTGTCGGTGAGTGGACTGTTGAGCAACAGTTCGGTCGTGCCCAGTACGCCGTTCATCGGGGTGCGGATTTCGTGGCTCATATTGGCGAGAAATTCGCTCTTCGCCTTGTTGGCAGCTTCAGCGGCTTCTTTTGCTGCGCGAAGTTCTTCTTCGGTGCGCTTCCGATCGGTGGTATCGATATGGATGCCGACCATTCGCGCAGCCACACCGTAGACGTCCCGGATAAGACTGCCCCGGGATAAAATCCACCGGTACGATCCATCCCGGTGTTGCAGACGATGTTCGAGTTCGAATTGAGTGCGGTTGCCGTCCAGGCAGGACTGTACGATCGTGTGGACCGGCGTGTGATCGTCGGGGTGAATGCGGGATTGCCATTCCTGGAATGTATTGGAAAGGGTGGCGTCATCATGGCCGAGCTGGCTCTTCCATTGCGGGGAGAAATAGATTGAGCCGGTCGTAAGGTTCCAGTCCCAGATGCCGATGTGGGATCCCTGCACCGTCATCATAAGACGGGCTTCGCTGGTGCGTAAGGCCTCTTCCGCCTGCTTGCGTTCTGAAATATCCACGACGAAGGCCGTGAAGGTATAGGCATTTTCCAGGCGGAGCGGGGTGATAGCCAATTCGATCGGAAATTCTGTGCCGTCTCGCCGAAGGGCGGTAATCTCGATCCGTTTGTTGAGGATCCGACCTTCTCCGGTTTGGATGAATTGATTCAGCCCGCGCTGATGGGCTTCGCGTTGAGAGGGAGGGATAATGGTGTCGGCCAGGAGGCGGCCGACAACTTCTTGGCGAGTCCACCCGAAGGTCTGTTCTGCCTGAGTGTTCCAACCGATAATGCGTCCCTGCTCATCCATGCTGATCACTGAGCTGAGCGCCGTGTCGATAATCAGCCTCGTCCGCCCTTCGCTCTTGCGCAGGGCGCCTTCGGCGTTGAGCCGCTCGACGGCTTCCAGAGCCAGAGAGACCAATGAGGCCATTGCGTAGCTGAATTGCTGCTCCTCGAGCATCCATGAGCGCGGCGCTCCGACATGTTCGTTGCAGAGCACCCCGACCAGTTTCCCCTTAAAGCGAATGGGAATATCGAGCATGGCGCTGATCCCCAACGGTGTCAGGTAAGTGTCGGTGAATTCGGAGGTGCGAGGATCGGTTCGCGCGTCCGAGGCGTCAATCACACGTTCCGTGAGGACCTCCCGGAAGTATCTGGGGAATTGTGCCGCGAGAAGTTCCATGCCGGAGGAATGCGCGTTGGTCGCAACGTCGTAGAGACTCTTGCAGATGATGGCACTGTGATCCTCGCGCAGCAGCCAGATGCTGGATCGTCCCACGCCAAGGGTCGCGGCTGCGACACGGGTAATTTCCTGGAGGGCCGGCTCAAGCACGCCGCATTGAATAATGCTATTGCTGGTCAGACCAAAGAGCGCGGCCTGATGTTGCCGGAGGAGGCTCTCCGT
>DAONAB010000066.1:1659-7984 GCA_035400805.1 Nitrospira sp.
GAAATCATGTCGGGCAGGCGTCGTCCCACGACGTCCGCTTCGGTGAGCCCCCACAAACGCTGCCCTTCAGGATTCAGCAGGACGATGTCCCAGTTTCGATCTACGACGCAGAGCCCATCGCCCATGGAACGAAGCACCGTGTGGAGTTTGTCTCGCTCCCCGGCCAGCTGACTTTCTGAGGTGCGACGGAGTTGCTCGTTGAGTGCCTGCATCTCGCTCGCGGACAGCGCGATCGAGCGCTCGAGTAGTTCACGCCCCTGATCGGATTCGATATAGCTCCGGCTGACCCGCTCAAGCAATTGCTGCCAGGCCTCGAGCGAGGCGGGTGCGGCGGTATGCTCCAGTCCCAACCGCTTGAGCTGTCGTGTGAGCAGCGGATGCATAGCAATTACAATTCGGTGATGGTCGTCAACGTCATAGTCTGGTTATGAAGATCGCAGGCTCCGCTGGCATAGGGTGAAATTTCCCCATATGAATAAAAGCCGACTTGGCGGCTCCCGCTCGGCAGAATATCCAACGTCGCTTCGATTTCTTCTTCCGTCCGTTCTCCGAGCACCAATCGTCGCCCGACGCAACTAATCGCAATCGACAGCGTGGGAGAGGCACTAGCGGCAGGGTCCTGGTTGTTCAGAGTCAGTGTGGCCGCTTCAGAGGCGCCTTGAATCAGACGATCAAAGTTGGCGCGCATCAATTGAGCGAGCACGCCTTCCGGAAGATCACCCGCGAAAGTCATAGATTGTGCGGCCTCATCGACCGCCAGGATGGTCCGCACAAGGACTTTCCCATCCGTGTTCGACGCTCTGATGGCGAGAGGAAAGAGCAGGCCGGTAGCCGGGAGCCCAGCCGCGCGGTCACCGAGATACTCTTTGTAGAGCTGCAGGGCGGGGCGTCCATCCAGTTCGTAGAGGATGTTTCCTGCCGACTTGGTCACCCGTCGCTCAGGGCCGAATTTATCCCATCCGCCCTTTGATCCGTGGCCCAGGCGGACGTGGTCGCCATAGAATCCGATCGCGGTCACATACCCGCTTTGCGGCGCACGGTCTTTTATCACCCAGGTCCGTTTGAAGTTGGTTCCATCGCCGGCCAGACCGCCGGTCACGACGACGGCGCCTCCCAGCGTGTCGTTCAGTCCCTTCACGAGTTCGCTGCCGTTGACATGCAATCCATCAGAGAGCACCAACAGGCCTCGAAGCGCGGGATTCTGGAGGCTGGCGGCAATGGCCTGGCCTGCCGCATACGAATCTTTGGGGTTGTGGACGGCCGCATGCGTGGTGATGAGGCGAGTTTTCTCAAAGCGCACCGCCGCAACGACCAGACTGTCATCCGAGATTTCAGCACCGTGAATTTCTCCGGCCGTGGAGCAGCCCATCACATGACTTCGAGGGCAGGCCGCCATCACTTGCGCAATACGGTCCGGTTGATCAATCAGGCCTGAGGTTCCGAACAGCAACAGAAGGCTGCTGTCCGAATCCAGGGCGGCTAGTTCCGCAGGAATGCCGGCATGATCGGTTCTGAGGCACGTAGTTGTGACTTGCATCGCTCGTCTCCTTACTAACGGTGTAGGCGCCGCAGCGTCTCCGTGGAAGAGGTGTATGGATCGGAGGCCGTGGACCGTGCTGCGGTGGTAGATGTTGAGATCGTAAACCAGAAGGTGGATCCTTCTCCGGGCGCGCTGGTCAGCCCCATGTGCCCGCCCATCATGCCGACCAATTGCTTCACGATGGCAAGGCCGAGTCCGGTCCCGCCGTATTTTCTGGTGGTCGATCCGTCAGCTTGGGCAAAGGAATCAAAGATTCGCTCTTGAGCGTCCGGCGGAATCCCGATCCCGGTGTCCGACACGTCGATTCGCACATGTCCGGAGTGGACCGGATCCATCGCAGCCGAAATGGCAATACGCCCGGTTGCCGTGAATTTCAGGGCATTGCTGATGAAGTTCGTCAGGATCTGGCGGAGTCGGTGCGGGTCTCCATAGAGCGTGACGGGGATGTCCTGCGCAATGGTCACGGTGAGCGACAACCCTTTTTTCTGCGCCTGTTCGCGGAAGATCGTTGAGGTTTCGGCCAGGAGCTGTCGCGGGTCGTAGGGGATATGCTCCAAGACTAAGCGGCCGGCTTCGATCTTTGAAAAATCCAAGATGTCATTGATGATGTGGAGGAGGCTGGTTCCAGATGTGTGCACCGTGTCGGCATACCGTCGTTGCCGCTCATTGAGCGGTGTCGCGAGGAGTAATTCGGTCATCCCGAGCACGCCGTTCATGGGGGTTCTGATCTCGTGGCTCATGTTGGCCAGGAATTGGGACTTGGCCTGACTGGCCGCTTCGGCCGCGTCCTTCGCCCGGCGAAGGACTTCTTCATGCAGCTTGCGTTCGGAGATGTTCTGAATGAAGGTGGTGAACTGCTGCGTTCCGCCGATGGCCAGGCAACTGGTGGCGAGTTCAACGGGAAATTCCTGGCCGGAACCGGTCCGACCGATACTCTCCACCCGGCGATTGAGAATCGCTCCGGGAGCAAGTCCTGAAAGCACCATGCCGGCATCCGCTACGGGCGAAGAATGGGCCGCGGATAGATACGTCGTCAGGGGTTGTCCGATGGCCTCGGTGCGCGCAACGTCAAACATGAGTTCAGCCTGGGTGTTCCAGTCGGTAATGATGCCGGAGGCGTTTGTTGTGACGACGCCGTCGAGCGCGGTTTCGATGATCATTCTGGTGCGCGCCTCACTCTGCAACGCTTCCTCGCGCGCCACCTCATTCACTCGCCAAAAATAAATCAAGGCTGCACATTGCGCCAGAATGAAGCTGCCATGAATCAGCGCCCAAGACCATGGGTGTTCCTGCCCTTCCGCATGGACGTAGGTCATGCTCGGCATCAGCGTGCCCACGATCCCATGATCGATGACGATGAACTGCAGACCGACCAGAAAGGGGAGCCAATCCTGGTACAGGACGATCACGGACATCATCACGAAGAAATGAAAATGTAGTTCGATTCGTCCGCCGGAGAGGTGCACCAGCAGAGCCGAGGCCGTCACTAATCCGTAGGTCGCAATGGCTGCCTGGAGCCGACGGCTGACGACGGGAAGCTGTGCGGCGATCGCAATGGCCCCGAGGAGAACCCCGCCGCCGAGATACAGGTTCGGCCCGGCTTCCATGTAGGCGCCGTAGAAGGGAACCCCCAGCACGTGCAACCAGAGGATGAAGAGAATCCCCCGATGCCGGGCGGACCAGGCCGCCTCGTCCAGGGCATCTCCCTTCGGCAAGGCGGCTAAGAGATTACTGAGCAGTAAGTACATTGATTTTCAATGCGTTGCGCGTGCGGTCCGAAATCTGCCTCGTGCGCAGGTGTAAGTCCTGGCCCGCCTGTATCGGCAGAAATGCGGTGTAACTAAAGGAAAAATGAGGGAAAGCGATGGGGGAATCTCGCGGCAGACAACCTATTGAAAAGATGAGGGGGAGGCTGTCGCGATCGTGTGTCGCCGTAGGAGGTCAGTGGTGGTGATGACGGCACTCGGGGCTATGGACGTGTTGCGGTGGTTCCTGAGGCGGCGGAGTCAGTTGGCCGGGGAGCACAATTCGGCCGGCCTCATGTTGCTTGGTGAGATGTTCTGCAATTTCAGGGTGGAATGTTTTGACGTAGCCGATCATGCCCAGGAGAAACCGGCGCGATTGGAAGCCCTGGCCGGAAAATTCCGTCAACAAGGCCAATGCGCGATCGAGAATTTCCGGCGCCGAGCCGGCGTCGGCCATCTGCTGCGGTTGCTGTTTGACGAACGTGTCATATTCTTTCTTGAGACGTTCCGCAAAGACCGGCATCGGGGCGGCCGGCACATGGAGCGGGCTGAGGGTACGTCGCAAGGCCTGGATGGCCGCAAACACTTCAGCATCCTGACCGTCCCGCCGGTCATGGAAATACCCGAATGTGACGACTTCGATCAGGTTGAACAGCGCGGCCGCCTTTTCGCCGCCGGCGACGGTGAGCTGACGATAGAGTTCCCGTCGGACCGGGGCGAACTGTTCGCCGAGGCGTTTTTGTTGATAGTCGCTTCCCGTATCAAGGTAGGCACAATCAGGCGGGCAGGAGATCCGGGCGAGGCGATGCTCTCCGCAACATTGGCTGCAAATCAACCCGCTGAGGGCCGGACAGGAACGCTTCCCTTTGCGCTGCTTACAGTAGACACATTGGCTCATTTGCGGGACGATCCTTCCTTGTCAGCTTTCAGGGGTTCGACGAACCCGTAATCCGCCAACGTGCGTTTGGCGCGATCACCTGATGACGCCGTGGGAGATTCCAGGCCGTTGACCTCGGCAGCATTCGAATCCTGGTACGGGACGAGAATCAAGTGGTTCACGCGGTCGATGCCAAGATCCGATGGCCCTGGCAGATATTCTGCAATGACTTGAAATTTATTGTTCGGCAGCATGCGCCAGATCTTGCCTTTGGTCGCATCGGACACATACATGCTCCCCCAGCGATCGAAATCGACGCCGCTGAGATTTTGAAATCGTCCGGTGAAGAAGCCGTTGGAGGCCAGTTCGGTGAGGGCTCCTTCCGGAGTAATGTCGAAGATTTTTCCGGAATCGTAACTCACTACGACGATATGGCCGGTCTTGGGGTGTACGGCCACTCCTGAAGGGCCGGCCAAGTGGGCCCCGGACACATAGAGCGACAGGGTCAAGGGCGAAGTCAGTTCCACCCGGTAAATCGCATTGCCTCCCTGATCGGCAAGATACAGATGGCCCTGCCCGTCGGCAGCCACATCCACGAGTGACTGGGTGGCCTTGCCGTCGGCGGGCTTGGGAAGCGCTAACGTTGCGAGAGGTTTTCCCGTATTTTTGTCGAACGCACGCAGGGTGTCGACATCGGTGACGTACAGGACATGATCGACGATGGCCATGCCTTTGGGGGCATGGAGCGTCACGTCTCCGCGGCCGCCTTCGATGAACTTGAAGGCCGTAATGCGCCCGTCGTCGCTCAGCTTCGTAATGAAGCCATTATTGTCCCGGGCGTGGCTGTCCCCATTGATGTTCGAAATGAAGTAGGCCCTCGACGGGGGGTCGGCCAGAAAGCTGTGTGGTGACTCCAATCCGCTGACTTGCAGGGCCCACGCCCATGAAGAGGCCAACATCATTCCCATGGCGCCGGCTAGAGCCAGTCCAAGGTTGCGACGGCGTCTTGGCCGTTCGAGGGATCGCGAAAGGATGGTCATGGGAATCATCAACGAAGATGTCGCACAGATAGTTCTGCTGCATCGTAGCCAAGGGTCTCGGAGACTGTCAAGGAAGCGGCGACATTGCGGGTGAGACACCATGTGGCGGCCGGGCGGGCAAGCGGCCGGAGAATCGTGAGGGACCCTGTTGTATCGAGGGCTTCCATCAAGGGTGTCCCGTCTCCTCCAGCGTTGACTTGTTGAAAAATTGCCTGCTATGGTGCCTTCACTTTTCGCTTCTATTCAGGCCAGGGAGGATATTGTGGCGGCACGAATTATCGACGGAAAAGCATTGGCGCAACAGGTGCGTGACCGGTTGGCGGTTGAATCTGCGGCGGTCCTGGCAAAAACGGGCACCAAGCCGGGTCTGGCCACGATTCTCGTGGGGGATGATCCTGCGTCGCATCAGTATGTAAAGAGCAAGCAAAAGGCCTGCGATGCCGCAGGTATCTATATCGATGATTATAAATTGCCTGCCACCACTACGCAGGCGGATTTGCTGGCGTTAATCGAGAAGAAGAATGCGGACCCCAAGGTCCATGGCATTCTGGTGCAATTGCCGCTTCCCAAGCACATCGACAGCCGGGTCGTGCTGGAAGCGGTGTCGCCGGCCAAGGATGCCGATGGATTCCACCCGTACAACTTCGGCCGGTTGGTCGAAGGCAACCCGGTATTTGAAGCCTGTACGCCGAAGGGTGTGATCAAGATGATCGAGTCCACCGGCGTCGGGATTGAAGGCAAGCGCGCAGTCGTGTTGGGACGCAGCAATATCGTGGGGAAACCGTTGGCGCTTATGCTGTTGCAGCGCAACGCCACCGTCACGATTTGCCATTCCAAAACCAAGGATTTGGCAGCGGTTTGTCGGGAGGCCGAATTGTTACTGGTGGCGATCGGGAAGGCCAAGTTCGTCACGGCCGACATGGTCCGGGAAGGAGCCGTCGTGATCGATGTGGGCACCAACCGGTGGACTGACGGAAAGCTCTGCGGCGATGTCGATTATGAGCCGGTCAGCCAGAAGGCTGGGTGGATCAGCCCGGTGCCGGGCGGCGTCGGGCCGATGACGATTGCGATGTTGCTCGACAATACCGTTGAATCTGCTAAGAGAATGGCAGGGATGAAATAG
>DAONAB010000066.1:8084-11799 GCA_035400805.1 Nitrospira sp.
ATGAGCCGGGAGCCGCGGCGACTCAAGGATGTGTTGGCGCAGGGGCAGTTTGCCGTGACGGTGGAATATAACCCGCCGAAGGGCACGAACCTCACTCATGTGGTCGAGAGCGCAAAGTCGCTGGTCGGCCGTGTGCACGGGGTCAACGTCACGGACAATACCGCGGCGATCGTGCGGGCCGGGTCACTGCCCGTGTGCCGGATCTTGTATGAACTGGGCCATGATCCGGTCATGCAGTTGACCTGTCGGGATCGTAATCGCATCGCGATGCAGTCCGACCTCATGGGTGCTCACATGCTGGGCATCCGGAACATCCTCTGTCTGACCGGGGACTATCCCACGGTCGGGGACCATAAAGATGCCAAGCCGGTGTATGACCTGGATTCCGTCCAAGTCATGCAGTTGGTAACCGGGTTGAATCAGGGCAAAGATTATGCGGGAAACAAGCTCGATGGCTCCACCGACTTTACGATCGGCGGGGCGGTCACACCTGAAGCGGACCCTTTGGGACCGATGCTGGTCAAGTTTGAGGTCAAGGTGCGCGCCGGCGCGCAGTTTTTTCAGACCCAGGCGATTTATCAGCCGGAACAATTCAAGAAGTTCATGGACGCGGTGCGCCCGTTTAAAGTGAAGGTCCTGGCGGGAATTCTGCTGCTGCGTAATGCCAAGATGGCGGAATTCATGAACGCGAATATCCCGGGCGTCTGTGTGCCGCAGGAGATGATCGACGAAATGCGCGCCGCCGGTGATAAGCGCGCGCTCGATGCGGGCGTGGAAATTGCGGTGCGGACCATCAAGGCGGTCCGTCCGTACTGCGACGGCGTCCACATCATGGCCATTAAATCCACGGAACGATTGCCAGAAATCCTCACGAAAGCCGAGCTCGGGTGATGACGGTCCCGGACTTGCTGAAGTGCAAGCGCGACGGACGCAAGATCACGGTGGTGACGGCCTATGATGCGCTCTTCGCGCGCATTGTCGAGCAGGCGGGGATCGACGTCATTCTGGTGGGTGATTCGCTGGGCGTGGTGGTGCAAGGCAAGTCGAACACGCTTTCCGTGACCATGGAAGAGATGCTGTACCATACCAAGCTGGTGGCGGGAGCTGTTCAGCGCTCCTTGGTCATCGGCGACATGCCGTTTCTCTCCTACCAGGTCAGCCAGGAAGAAGCCGTTCGAAATGCCGGACGGTTCCTGCAAGTCGGTGCCCATGCCGTGAAACTAGAAGGGGGCGCGGCCGTAGCTGATCGGGTGGCGGCGATAGCGAAAGTCGGCATTCCTGTCATCGGACATCTCGGGATGATGCCGCAATCGGTTCAGCAATATGGTGGATACCGGGTGCAGGGCAAGGGGAAAGACCGCGCGCAACAGTTGCTGGAGGATGCTCGTGCATTAGAAGTGGCCGGTGCCGCCGGCATCGTGCTGGAGGCGATCCCTGCGGGATTGGCCAAGACGGTGACCGAGGCCCTTACCATTCCCACCATCGGGATTGGCGCGGGGCCGCATTGCGACGGGCAAGTGCTGGTGGTGTACGATTTGTTGGGCTTGTTTGACGAGTTCGTGCCGAAGTTTGTGAAGCCGTATGGACATCTCAAGGTTGATGCGCTGCAGGCTCTCCGTCGCTACAAAGACGACGTGGAGAAAGGGCTCTTCCCGTCCGATTCCGAAAGCTACCACTGATCAGTCCCCGCAGCTCCTTTTCTCCACGGTCACAATGCTTCCATGTTCCTCCGACAGCATGAGCAGGATGTGCGCGCCCGGCCTCTGGATCAGCCACTGCGCAAATTGTTCGGCGACCGCGGCGGTGTTCAGGCCCATATATTGATCGGGGCAATCCCTGAGGCGGGCGAGGGCTCGTGACACGAGGTTGTGTGTCGCCTCCTCGTATCCTAGCTCGTGCTTGAGATTGGCCGCGGCGCATTGAATGAGCGCCTGAAAGAAATTGCCGGCCGGCGTCCTGCGCCCGTAGGCATGCCAGAAGGCCTCAAATACTTCGTGCGCTTCCCACCAATACGTCCAGTTGTAGAGATCGATGCCGTAGAGGTAGTCCTCGGACGTCATCCATTGTTCCGGCTCGAATGGGCGGGGCTGAGGTTCGGGCTGTGCGAACGAATGGCCCTCCGGGTGGCGGCGAGGATGTGGGGTTCGGCCCGGAAGGAAACGGGAGGCAGGAAAGCTTCTGCTGGTATACCGGGGGCACTCGGCCTGCGCCGGCCGTTCAGCCTCTGTCACGCGTCTCCTCGCACCCTACCTGAAAAACTTTCCGATCTTCTAGTCGCACCGCCGTCAGCTGTCTTCCGTACACGCAGCCGCTATCCAGTGCCAACATGTTCGGCGTGAGCCGTAATCCCATGGCCGCCCAGTGTCCAAACACAATCGTGGCCGTCCTGCTGCGCCGCCCGGGTGCGTCGAACCAGGGGTGAAACCCCTGTGGGGTTCGATCGGGCGGCCCCGAGAAGGAAGATTCCATCACGCCTTCATCCGAGCAGGCTCTCAAGCGGGTCAATGCTTTAATGATGGTCGCCACTCGAACCGGGCCGGTGAGGTCAGGATGCCATTGTAACGCGCCGCTCGGGTGGAGCGCTCGTAAGGTCGTCGCAAACTGGTCTCCCCGTATTGCCGTATGAGCCTCGGCGGCCAATTGCTCGGCCTGTTCGACAGTCCAGGCAGGCAACAGTCCGGCGTGGACTAACAGGAAATCACCCTCTCGATACAGCAGTGGTTGTTGCCGTAACCATTGCATCAGTTCATGGGAGTCCGGTGCTTCCAGAACCTGCGTCAAGGTGTCACTGGGGCGAGGAGGCGTGAGTCCGGCGGCAACAGCGAGCAGGAAGATATCGTGATTGCCGAGAACCGTCAGCGCGGAGGCGCCGAGATCACGAATGTAGCGCAGCACATGGAGGGAGTCGGGGCCCCGGTTGACGAGATCGCCGACAAACCAGAGCCGGTCTTGCTTCGGATCAAAGTGAAAAGTTTTTGTGAGCTGCGTGAGGGATCTGAAGCAGCCTTGAACGTCGCCGATTGCATAAGTAGCCATGGGTGGGCCAAGACTAGCGCGGACCGGCGTGGTTCGCAAGTCAGGAACCTATCTACGAGCGACGCATCAGGCGGCCGTGCGCTGCAAGAGCTCGCTCGTCATTGCGGCGCAAGCGGCCTGGTGCGCGTCTGTCAGCTGGGCCAGTAGGCCGGGAGCACTGTCGAGGCTGGCGAGGCGTCCCTGGTGTTCCAGTTCTTTGCAGTGGGCTGCCGTGGCTAGGGCTCCGAGCTGCGCACTGCTGGACTTTAATCGATGCGCGGCCTTGGTAAGAGCCACCGCGTCCTGGGTTTGGACGGCCGTGCGAATCTCCTCGACCAGAGTGCGAGAATCGTTCAGGTAGGCCGTCAGAACTTTCGCCAGGATATCTGGACGTCCCGGCCGCTGCAGCGCCAGGATGGCGTCCCAGGCCGTCTTGTCAATCTCGGCAGCGGTGGAAGCCGGTAGCTGATCAGACGGCGAATGATCCGGACCGGCCGATGGGGAAGAGGCTGACTCCGTTGGTTGAGCCGCCGCCTGTGCGTTCAGCCATTGCGTCAACATCTCGCTCAGCTGTGCCATGGTGAAAGGTTTTGCCAGGTAATCATCCATCCCGGCGGCCAGGCATCGCGCGCGATCACCTTCCATTGCATTGGCGGTGAGGGCAATGATGGGCACGTGGCGGTGGTCTGCTGATTCCCGT
>DAONAB010000067.1:0-11745 GCA_035400805.1 Nitrospira sp.
TCTTCATGACAAATGCTTTCATGGTCTGGGCCATGGTTTGCTCCTCCTTATATCTGGATTGAGTTGGGGCTTTCTCCACGCGATCTGACTTCTCAGACGCATCGACCTGTCAGCTTCGGCTTCCGAAAGCCCCGGTCTCATGCCTGCATACCTCCTGAGGCTACATGCTTATGCCATCAGCACGTGTTCGCTACTTCTCAGAAATTCTTTGGCGATCCCCAAGGCCTGATCGGTTTTCTGAATCGACCGCTCTGCCTGTGACTCCAGTCCCGTCAGGGCCCGAATGGCATCGATGGTCTCCGGAACGACGATGGCTTGGTTAAACACTTGGTAGGTGTAGTAGGCCTCGTTCCCGTTCACCGTGAGCACATCTTCCCACAGCGCGACTTCCCACAGATCTCCGCGTCGACGTCCCAAGTCGCTCATCAGCTCGATCGTGCTATTCAGCGCCGCCACCCCCTCGTGCATGCGAATGAAGGCGATCCGTGGTGCCAGGCGGAATGCGGCCAACAATTCCTCTTTGCTCGCCGAACGGGTCAGCTCCACCCACCAGGTGTGAAGATGGCTGCTGTTATGGGACGCTTTGGCCGCGATCGTCACGACATCCAAATCCGGATCGACGGTCTTCGCATCCGGACCCTGGTGGCTCGGTATGGTCTTTTCCGGAATGACGGTGTTCATGATGCCGTCCAGATGCGCTTCCCATGGATCCGATGCTCGACGGATCAGCGTGCCTCGCGCGCGTTTGAGGAGTCCGGCCTTCTTCAGGGCACCGAGCGTTCGCACAATCGAGGTCGTGTTGCATGAAACGACCCTGGTGCTGGAACGACCGATGGCCGTTTCATAATTGGCCTGGGCCACGAAGGAATGCCCAGTCAGCGCATGTGATTCGCCCCCCTGGTAGATTGCCCTCACACCTGCCTGCTCATAGAGTATCTTGTTGGCAGCTCCGATTTTCTTGGGTGTGCAATCCGCCACCACGTCGACCTTCCGGAGCAAGTCATCCAAGGTGCCAGCGACTGGGATGTCGGCTGCGCGCATCGCCTGGGCCTTGTCCGGCAGCGCAGCATATATATCCAGCCCAAGGACCGCTGCCGTCTTGATCCGGTAGTCAGTCACGACATCGGCCACGCCGACTAATTCCATATCCTCCTGTTGCTTCACCGCATCGGCCACGCGCTTGCCGATCACCCCATAGCCATTGACTGCGACTTTGACCTTTCTCATGGGTTCCCTCCTTCTCCATTACTGGGATTGCTCGCTGAGCACGGCGATCCCAGGTAGTTCTTCACCGCCGATGAATTTCAACGATGCCCCTCCGCCTGTTGACACATGGCTAATCTCCGTCTCCAGTACTTCCGCTTTTCGCACCGCCGCCACGGTGTCGCCGCCTCCCACAACCGTGAAGGCGCCACGCCAATGGGCCAGTGCCATGGCCCGCGCGATGTCGACTGTCCCGTCGGCACATTCATCGACTTCGAACGCGCCGAGGGGACCGTTCCAGAAGATGGTCCCGGTTCCTTGCAGCAACTCGTGCGCGAAGGTCAGCGACGTATCGCGGCCGATATCCAATCCCATAAAGCCTGCAGGGATCTCTCGATGGACGAGTTGCAGTCTGTCCCGCTGCTCCGCGTTGGCGGCGATGACGTGGTCCTCCGGCAGCAGAATGTGCTTTCGATACTGCGCCAGCACGTCTTTGGCCCAGGGAATGAATTCAGGCTCGACCGGCGAATCACCCGTCGCCACGCCTTGGGCAGCCAGGAACGTATAGGCGATTCCGCCGCCCAGAAGGATGGTATCAGCCTTCGGCAGCAGCGCCTTCAACGCCGACAGCTTGTCCTTGATCTTGATCCCACCGACCACCACCCTGAAGGGACGAACGGGGCGATCGCGCACCTGACTCAGGACATCCATTTCCTTACGCACGAGAAAACCGGCCAGGCGGTCTGTGAAGAGTTGTGCTGCTCCGTACGTCGAAGCATGGGCCCGGTGCATCGTGCCGAAGGCATCGTTCACATAGATCTCCGCCAGTGCGGCGAGTTGCTTGGCAAAGACCGGATCATTCGCCTCCTCGCCTGGTTCGAACCGCAGATTCTCGAGCAGCAGAACCTCTCCAGGCTTCAACGTGGTGAGCGTTTGTTTCACCGACTCGCCGACCGCCGCCTCGACGAACTTTACTGTTGGAACTCTCAGAATCTGTCCAAGGCGATCAGCAACCGGTTTCAGCGACAGTGCTGGCACCACTTTCCCCTTGGGCTTTCCCAGATGGGAGGCGAGGATCACTTTCGCGCCACGCTGGGAGAGGTATTCGATTGTCGGGATGGCTTGCCGAAGGCGGTAGTCCTCCCGAATCCGACCGTGATCGAGAGGCACGTTGAAGTCCACACGAACCAAGACCGTTCGTTCTCGATAGCGATCATGGGGTAGATCAGAGATGATTCGTTTCATCGGTCCGTCCTCCCTGTGTGTCTCAGCCAGTTCGTTGTGCGGGTCCCCTCTGTAAACCCTGTTCCAGTTTCAGAATGGCCATCGTGGTCTTGAGGACCGCGTCAGGGTTGAGCGAGATGCTGTCGATGCCTTGTTCGACCAGGAACGAGGCCACCTCTGGATAGTCGCTCGGGGCCTGTCCGCAGATGCCGATCTTCTTCCCCTTCTTCCTGGCCGTTGTAATCACCGATGCCATCATTGATGTCACCGCCTGGTTACGCTCATCGAACAGATGGGCGATGATCTCGGAATCTCGATCCACCCCAAGCGTCAATTGGGTAAGATCGTTGGACCCGATGGAGAATCCGTCAAAGACCTCAGCGAACTGATCCGCCAACACGACATTGCTCGGAACTTCGCACATGACGTAGATCTCGAGCCCGTTCTCACCGCGCGTAAGCCCATGCTTCGCCATTTCAGCCTGGACCAGTCGCCCTTCTTCGACGGTGCGGCAGAACGGGATCATGAGCTTCACGTTGGTGAGTCCCATCTCGCCACGGACTTTCTTCATCGCACGGCACTCCAAGGCAAACCCGGCCTGATAGCGTGAATCGTAGTAGCGAGAGGCGCCGCGGAAGCCAATCATGGGATTCTCCTCAGTCGGCTCATAGCCTCTTCCCCCGACCAGGCTGGCATACTCGTTGGATTTGAAGTCACTGAGTCGGACGATGACGTCCTTGGGATAGAAGGCTGCCGCAATCATCGCAACCCCTTGGGCCAGCTTGTCCACGAAGAACTGGGCCTTGTCGGCGTAGCCCACTGTCAGTCGGTCGATCTCAGCCTTGACCGCAGCATCGTCCAACCGGTCATAGTTGAGGAGTGCGAGGGGATGTACCTTTATATAGGTGGAGATGATGAACTCCTCTCTCGCCAGCCCGACGCCGTCATTGGGGATGAAGGACAACGCGAAGGCCTCTTCAGGGTTTCCGACGTTCATCATGATCTTGGTCCTCGGTCTTGTGAGGTCGCTGAGCTCAACGCGCTGCACGGTGAAGGGGAGTGCCTCTTCGTAGACAAATCCCGTATCACCCTCGGCACACGACAGCGTAACCATCTGGCCGTCCCGCAGCACCTCCGTGGCATTGCCCGTTCCGACGATAGCCGGAACGCCGAGTTCTCGACTCACAATGGCGGCATGGCATGTTCTGCCGCCGCGATTCGTGATGATGCCTGACGCCTTCTTCATCACCGGCTCCCAATCCGGATCCGTCTTGTCCGTGACCAAGACATCGCCGCTCGTGAAATCTCGCAGCTGTTGGAGGTGTTTGACGACGCGAACCGGCCCAAGGCTGATTTTGCTGCCGACACTTCGGCCGGTGAGCAGCACCTTGCCTTTCCGACCTAACCGATACAGTTCAAGCGAGTCTTGGCGCTTTTGCGACTGCACGGTTTCCGGCCGGGCCTGGACGATAAAGAGTTCGCCCGTATGCCCGTCTTTCGCCCATTCCATATCCATGGGGCTGGTCCGACCCTTCTTGGCACTGTAATGGTCTTCGATCATGCAGGCCCATCGTGACAACGTGAGAATCTCGTCGTCTGTGATCACAAATCTGGCGCGATCATCTGGTGGAACCGGCACATTCTTGACCAACTTGCTCCCGCCGACGTCGTACACGAGCTTGAACTCTTTGCTGCCCAGCATCTTCTGGAGGATCGGCCGGAATCCCTGCCTGAGGGTGGGCTTGAAGACGTAGTATTCATCGGGATTCACGGCCCCTTGCACGACGTTTTCTCCTAATCCATAGGAGGCATTGATCAGCACGGCATCGCGAAAGCCGGTCTCCGTATCGATCGAAAACATGATCCCTGATGCGCTCAGATCCGACCGCACCATGCGCTGGACACCGATCGACAACGCAATCTTGAAGTGATCGAATCCCTTATCGACCCGATAGGAGATCGCGCGGTCGGTAAACAGTGAAGCAAAGCACCGCTTGCAGGCATCCAGGAGCGCCTGATGGCCCTGCACGTTGAGGTACGTTTCCTGCTGGCCGGCAAAGCTGGCATCCGGAAGGTCTTCTGCGGTTGCGCTGCTCCGGACCGCAACATCCACCAGATCAACATGCCCATCACTCAGCCGGTCATAGGCCTCTACGATGGCTTGTTCGAGATCCTGCTGGAGACTGGCCGCCAGCATGGCCTGACGGATCTGTCTCCCCCGCTGACGGAGATTGTCCAGGTCGCGCGTGTCCAGCCCATGGAGTATCTGTGTGATCCGCTGATCCAACCCGGTCTCGCGAAGAAACGAGCGATAGGCCTCGGCCGTAATGGCAAACCCATTGGGAACCTTCACACCCCGTGAGGCCAATTCCCGGTACATCTCGCCCAGCGAGGCATTCTTACCCCCAACCAACGGGATATCGTCGATTCCAATGTCCTCAAACCAGCGGATCCTGGCTTGGGTAGTGGTAGCGGTATACGACATGTCTCAACTCCTTCTGCCACTTTTCTCGTGGCGCTATTTTTCAATGACGAAGCCCGCAGCCTTCCAGCCGTCCAATCCACCGTAGAGGCTCAGCACGTTCGCGTAACCGAGCATCCTCAGTACGGCTAACGCGATAGCACCCCGATGTCCGGTTTTGCAGTAGACAATCAATGACGCCGCTTTGTCGCCCGGGAGGTCGTCGATGGCTGTCATGAGACTGCGGAGCGGGACGTTTTTGGCGCCCGGAATATGCTCAACCGCAAACTCGTTTGGTTCGCGTACATCGAGCACGTGGGGTACGCCGGTGGCGATCGCCTTCTCGGCCGCGACGCCCTTGATACTGTAGTAGTCGTCGGGCATCGCGGCAAGCATCTGTTCTGCGGCGGTTCGCACCGGTGTTGACATCCACTCATGTGTCGCGGCGGCATCACTGACCTTCGCCGCATGTACCGGGCCGACCAGAACAGCGCACAGAACCAATGCGGTGCCGCTGCATGCTCGTTGTGCTAAGGCCATGGCTGCCATCCTCTCTCATCGATTGTGCGAGTTCTGTCGGCAGAAGAGCTGCCACCCCAGCGTCACATACACAGGTCGGTCCCCTCTATTTCACTTCTCTCACCATGTCGATGGCGCCGCAGGGACATTCCTCCGCGCAGAGCCCGCATCCTTTACAGTAGTCGTAGTTGATCGCATACCGCTTCCCAGGTCCGAGCTTGATCACGGCGCTGTCGGGACACACCGCATAGCAGTTGTCACAGTTGAAGCAGTTGCCGCAGGACAGACAGCGGCGTGCCTCCAAGAGCGCGGTGTCCGCATCAAGGCCGCCGACGATCTCATCAAAACTCGACCGACGCCGCACCAGATTCAGTAACGGCTGCTTCGAGGCGTCTGCGTCGGTGTAGTACCAGGTGTTCAAACGGCTGAAGGTCGCCGGCTCATGAGCTTCCGGTTTGACGTACGCGGAGCCGCGCAAATAGGCATCGATGTGGCGGGCGGCCTTCTTCCCCTGGCCGGTGGCCACCGTGACGGATTGCTCGCCTGGCACCATGTCTCCGCCGGCGAAGATACCGGGACGGCCAGTCATCATCGTCCCATCCACTTCGATGGTTCCGTCCTCCCGTACACGCAACCCGGATACCCGACGAAGAAAACCGGTATCGGCCCGTTGCCCCAACGCCAGAATCACGCTATCGGCTTCGATCCTTTCGAAGCGACCGGTCGGTTGTGGTTTCCCTTGTTCATCGAGTGCCATTTCCTCGACTGTCAATGTCGATTCGTCACCTTGCGCGATCCTTCGTAGCCATTGGAACTGCACGCCTTCGTCCTGGGCTTCCGTGATTTCGCTGGCAAACGCCGGCGCATGGCCCAAATCTCGACGGTAAATAATGATGACCGGTTCCATCCCCAACCGCTCGACACTGCGTGCCACGTCGATGGCCGTGTTGCCTCCACCGTAGATCGCGACGCGGCGTCCTAGCTTGGGGCGAGCCGCCCCTTCCATGTCGCGCAAGAACCTGACGGCATCGAGAACCCGCTTGGCATCGACCCCCGGAATTTCGACGCGCCGGGCTAGATGCGCGCCAAGCGCGAGAAAGGCGGCGTCGAATCGTCCTTCCGCCATGGTTGCCTCAAGATCGTCGACTCGGCTGTTCAGCCTAATCGTGACACCCATGGATTGAATTCTTGCGACTTCGGCATCCACGATCTCACGCGGCAGTCGGTACTTGGGGATGCCGTACCGCATCATGCCGCCAGCTTGTGGACCGGCTTCATGAATGGTGACCTGATGCCCCATCCGAGCCAAGTGATAGGCCGTGGAGAGTCCGCCTGGACCGGCGCCGATGACCAACACGTTCTTCCCCGTCCGTGGAGCGCACGCCACCCGCCACCCTTGCGCGATCGCCTGATCACCCAGGAACCGTTCCACCGCGTGAATGCTGACGGCCTCATCGATATGCCCACGATTACAGGCGCTTTCACAGGGGTGATAACAGACGCGGCCGTGGATCGCGGGCATCGGGTTGTCCTGCATGAGCTGTTGCCATGCTTCTTCGTAGGCCCCTTCTTCAGCATGATAGAGCCAGGCCTGAATGTTCTCGCCGGCCGGGCAGGCGTGGTTGCACGGTGGCAAGCGATCGACATAGATCGGTTTTATCGTGCGCCAGTTTCCCGTGTGGTTGGCCAGGCTCGTGTTCGGATCGAGCGTGATGGCAAATGGTGTGCGTTCCATAGGTGCCTCTATTCCATCAGTCCATAAACAGCGATGTTGTCATCTGCCATTGCTTGGATCGCGGCGAGGGCTTCCGTGTCCTGCGGCGGACCGAACAGATGCTTGAATCGAGTCTGTAGCTCCAGATAGCGTTCGACAGGAACTTTGCGGCGAATCGGCGTGGAGCAGATGATTTTTCCGAATTCGGCCTCGAACAGAGGGAACAGCCCGGATTCCACCGCCAGGCGCGCCACCTTCATCGTGTGTGCGGGGTCCGAGCCCCACCCCAGCGGACAAGGCACGTGCACATGGATATACCGAGCCCCGCGAACACCGATCGCCTTCGTGACTTTTCGTTCCAGGTCATGGAGATCGGCCACAGAGGCCGTCGCGACATAGGGGATCCCATGCGCGAGGGCAATCCGTGGCACGTTCTTCCCGTTCCCAATCGGGTTGCCGGGATGCTCACCCACGGCTTGCGTCGTGTTGGTTCGGGCGAACGGAGGGGTCGCCCCAGAGCGTTGGATGCCGGTGTTCATGTAGGCTTCGTTGTCGTAACAGAGATACAGGACGTCATCGTTTCGCTCAAACATCCCGGACAGACAACCGAACCCAATGTCGACCGTCGCTCCGTCACCCCCTTGCGCGATCACCGTCACGTCGTCACGCCTCTTGGCACGAAGCGCCGCGGCGATCCCGCTCGCCACCGCCGGTGCATTGCCGAACAGCGAATGCATCCAGGGAATTTGCCAAGCGCTTTCGGGATAGGGGCTGGAAAAGACCTCCAGACAGCCGGTTGCATTCACGGCAATCAATTGATTGTGGCTGGCACGCATGGCGGCATCGAGCGCGTAACGCGCCCCGAGCGCTTCGCCGCAACCTTGGCAGGCTCGGTGACCGGAGTTGAGCGAATTGGTCCGATCCAACCGGGATTGGACGGTCCGCGTCGCTTCATCGAGCAAACGGTTCCCAGCCGTGAAGGTGCCGGTCTGATAAAACTTTATGCGTTCCGTCGTCATCGCCTCGTCCATCAACTCACTTTCGTTCCGATCACATTCATGGTTTGCAGCATATGCTCCGCGACTGGACCAGCCCGTCGGATGTCGCGCCGTCGAGCGAGCTCCTGCTCGATCACTGTCTTGTTGAGGTCCAAGAAGTACGGTTCTGTCAGACGTTCTGCACGAGCTTCCAGGATCATGTGCTTCAACGAAGATGTGGAGATGGAACGTCCTCCCAATCCTGCAATGACGGTGTGGACGGAAATCTGCCGTCCTTGGAGCGCTGATTGGACGTCGGCAGAGACGATCCCTCCCATGCCGACGGCAAGGTCTTTCTCCACTACAATCACCCGCGTCGTCTTTTCTAGCAGTGCGCTTACCTGAAACTTCGGAAAGGGCCGATAGCATCCGATTTTGACGCAGCCGACCCGGACACCTGTGTTTCGCAGTTCGTCCACGGCGTCTTTGATCGTTCCGATGACCGACCCCATGGCAATCACCGCGATGTCGGCATCCTCCATGCGATAAGCGGAGCAGAGTCCGCCGGATCGTCGCTGAAAATGTTGCTCGAAGGCCTCCACCAATTCCGGCATGACCTCTAGCGCTCGAAGATGTTGTTGGTGCGAGAAATATTTAACTTCGGTAAACGCCTCCGGCCCCACCATGGCGCCGATGGAAACCGGACGTTCAGGATCAAGGACCTGTACCGGATCATAGGGAGGAAGATAGGCATTCACCTGAACGGCGTCCGGCACGTCCACTGGTTCGTAGGCGTGCGTCAGCACATACCCGTCCATGCAGACCATCACCGGGCAACTCAGCGATTCGGCCAGACGGAACGCTTGAATGTGGAGATCGACGGCGTCCTGATTATCCTCGGCAAACAACTGAATCCACCCAGCATCGCGCAACGCCATGCTGTCCGAATGATCGTTCCAAATATTGATCGGCGCGCCGATCGCCCGGTTGGCGATGGTCATGACAATCGGGAGTCCTAGTCCGGCTGCGTTGTAGACCGCCTCGGCCATAAAGAGCAGCCCCTGACTGCTCGTCGCCGTGTAGGTCCTCGCGCCGGAAGCCGAGGCGCCAATCAGGACACTCAAGGCGGCAAACTCGGATTCTACGTTCAGAAACTGGCAGCGTCCGATGTGGCCTTGCTTGGTCTTGCGTGATAACCGTTCGACAATGTGCGTCTGTGGGGAAATGGGATAGGCCGCAATGACCTCAGGTTGGCAGAGTGCAATAGCATCAGCCACGGCTTGGGAACCCTCAATCTGCATGCGCATGGTGTACGATTCCCCTTTGTTCAGTAATAGAAGTGGTGACAACGTCAAACGCTTCCCGCGCGGCAGCCCGATTCGCCTCCCCGACCGCACCTGGGAATTTCTGCTGAATCGCTGACTCCACGGAGGCAAGCCGGATCAGTCCGGTAATCGCGGCGAACGCACCCAGCAGTGGCCCATTGGCAATGGGTCGCTTGAGGTATTTCAGCCCGAGGTCCGTGGCAGAGAACGCACACACATGGCCGAGGGGCAGCGTTGAGAGAAATTCCTCAATGTGGAGTGCATCGAGGGTCTGGGTCGAATTGATCAACACAAACCCGAGGGGGGCGAGCCCTCCGAACAAGTCGACCTGATGCAGGAGCGTCGGATCCTGAATGATGACAACATCAGGGCGCGTCACCGTTTCGCGCGTGCGGATGGCTCCCTCAGCGACGCGGCAGAACGCCACAACCGGTGCTCCCATCCGTTCCGACCCGAAGCTCGGAAAGGCCTGGGCATATTTGCCGTCCATGAACGCCGCCATCGCGAGCAGTTCTGCCGCCGTCACGACCCCTTGCCCACCCCGCCCATGAATGCGGATTTGCCACATCGTGTTTCTCATCACCATCCACCGACCATGCTGATCATACGCTCGGCTCCAACGTGCTCTGGTACGCGCAGCGTGTAGATACCTGGTCGGCTCAACTGCGGTACTACACCGCCGTTTCAACTGAGAGGATCAACGGCCAGGAAGACCTAATTCCACACGAGGCCTCGGCATTCAAGAACGATCTCATCACGCTCGCAGCTCCGAAAACGAATGACGACGCCCGCGATCCGACGGTTCCTATCCGTCTGGCTCTCCATGGACACCTCTCTTGGGTACGGTGTTGGGAGACGTCGAATCTCCGACAAGATCCACGCCGTCTCCTGCGCCAGCCGTTGAGCACTGCAATTTCACGAAGTTACTGTCACATCAACTCCGCGACTCAATGTTGGACATTGGGGAGATTGGAAACAATTTCGAGATGACGCTGTGAAGAAACTCCCCAGAAATACACCTTTCTTGATCTGACTGGATGACCTCGTGACTAAGGCGCAAGGTCCAGCAATTGCCGCAAGGGACACACGTGACCGCTGATGGAACCGATATTGGTCTTGATAATGCTCAGGGTGATGTTCTTGGCTGCACTGCCTTGTGGAGACCCTGGCTTGTCTCGACAGACAATGAATTGCTCGGCGCGTCAACGCCACGGCAAATCCTATTTGGTGACTGCGCGATCCAGAATGACTCGTTCTGCATCCAGCCAATCTTCGAGGTGGTAGCCATTTCGGCAGCCGCGCTCAACATACAGTTCATAGGCTCGTGCCGTGATGCGGGCGTGTAAATCGTCGACTGCAGCTTGTGCCGAACCTGCTGCTTTGCGAGTTGACACAGGCACGTTAGGCTGCTCAACCTGCATCGTGTGCGGTTTCTTCTCCCGGAACGGTTGTGTCGTCTGAGCCTTCATGAGCGTCTCCTTTAACGCTAAAAAGTTTTTCCCTCCGTACGAGTCTCCTTGCTGGAAAGAACGCCAACAGCCCGTCATTCTGTGCAACTCCGCACGCGCATGTGATGGAGTCACCCAATAGGCCCGCAGAAACGTTCCGCGCATCAGCACTGAAAACACCACCGCGAACACTGGGCCAGAAGACATCCACGTTCAGGCCCCCGTCCTCTCACCTCACACTCTGGCGTACTGCCGCGCGTCGTGGAAGACATCGCTCGCGAGATGGACCGTGTAGCACCCTCGCTCTTTAGGCATCAGCCGGAGCGCCCCCTCTCGACTGAGCCGATCAATGACGATGAAGACTTGATTCCATGTGAGCTCCGGGCATTCGAGCACGATATCATCGAGAGTGCGCCCCTGTGACCGCACAATCACTTCCAGCACTCGATCATCCGTCTCATGGTGACTCATCATTTCCCCTCCTGCGCAATCACATGACGTTCCTATGGATCCCGCACACTGCAGCATGGGTGCCAGTTACAAATTCTCGGGGCGGGTTTCTTCAGATCCTCAGAACAACGGGAGCTTACGCGGGAGGAAGAGAGGACGGTGCGGACGGATCGCGCTGCATCATGGGGAGTTTCGGTACATTCATTCCCGCCTGGTTGTCGCAGACTTCCTCAACGATGTGGCTAAATACTTTTAAGAGTCTTGTTGGTGGTTTTGGATCACTGGCATGTCGCTCGCTGACGAACAACGTTCCCGAGATACAACATGTCGGTGAGTTAGGGAGATGCTGACGACCTGAGCGCCGGCGACTCTGGCATCCTGAGCCACGGTGCCGGACAGGATCACTTTGGCTCCTGCCACGATC
>DAONAB010000068.1:0-9628 GCA_035400805.1 Nitrospira sp.
ATCCAATCGGCGTTGCGGATCATATCGAGATTGTGTTCGATCACGAGAACGGTATTGCCGGTTTCGACCAGACGATCAAGCACGTCGAGCAGTCGTTGAATGTCGGCAAAGTGGAGGCCGGTGGTGGGTTCATCGAGAATGTACATGGTGCGGCCGGTGGGACGTTTGGACAGCTCGCGCGAGAGCTTTACACGCTGGGCCTCGCCGCCGGACAAGGTCGTGGCGGACTGACCGAGCTTCACGTAGTGCAAGCCCACGTCATGCAGCGTTTGCAGTTTCGTCTTGATGTAGGGAATGTTTTCAAAAAACTCCAAGGCCTCATCAACCGTCATGTTCAGGATGTCGGCTATGCTGCGGCCTTTGTATTGAATCTCCAGCGTCTCACGGTTATACCGCTGGCCCTTGCAAACCTCGCAGGTGACGTACACATCCGGCAGGAAATGCATTTCGATTTTGATCAGCCCGTCGCCCTGACAGGCTTCGCAGCGCCCGCCTTTGACGTTGAAGCTGTAGCGCCCCGGCTTATACCCGCGGACGCGGGACTCCGGCAGATTCGAAAACAGATCGCGGATGAACGTGAAGAGTCCGGTGTAGGTGGCCGGATTCGACCGGGGCGTGCGCCCGATCGGCGATTGATCGATGTCGATGATTTTATCGAGTGCGTCTACGCCCTTGATGTCTTTGCAGCCGTCGATCTTCGGCTTCTTGTGATAGAGCAGCTGGGAGAGCGAGTGGAATAAGACTTCGAGCACGAGCGTGCTTTTCCCCGACCCCGACACGCCCGTCACGCAGGTCAACAGGCCAAGCGGCACGTTGACGGTCACGCCTTTCAGATTATGTTTTTTCGCTCCGACAACCGTGATCACGCCTTTCGGTTTGCGGATGCGCTGCGGAAGTGACACCATCTGCGCGCCTCGCAGGTAGAGGCCGGTCAACGAATCAGGGTTCGCTTTCACCTGCTTTGGAGTTCCCTGGGCAATGATTCTGCCGCCATGTGTGCCGGCGCCGGGGCCCAAGTCGAGGATGTAGTCCGCGGCTTCCATCGTCTCCGCATCATGCTCAACCACAATCACGGTATTGCCGAGGTCGCGCAGACGGATCAACGTCTGCAGGAGTCGCCGGTTGTCCCGCTGATGGAGCCCGATCGAAGGTTCGTCCAGAATGTACAACACGCCGACGAGCCCTGACCCGATCTGCGTGGCCAATCGAATCCGCTGGCCTTCCCCGCCCGAGAGCGTCGCCGCCGGACGATCCAAGGTCAGGTAGTCCAACCCGACATTGACGAGGAATCCCAGCCGTTCGCGGATTTCCTTCAGAATGCGATGGGCGATGACGAGTTCACGTTCGGTGAATTTGAGCGTCGCGAAAAAATCCGCCGCCGCGCGTACCGACAACCCAGTGATTTCGGCGATGGACTGTTTGGCGATCTTGACGGCCAGGCTTTCCGGCTTGAGTCGCGCCCCCTGACAGGTCTCGCACCGTTCGAGCAGCGTGAAGTCGTCTTCTTCCGACGCCCCCGGCGTCATGGCGTAGCCGATTCCGTCACAGGCCGGGCAGGCGCCATGCGGGCTATTGAACGAGAACACCCGCGGTGTGATCTCCGGATAACTCACCCCGCATTTGATACAGGCCAGCTTGTCACTGTAGAGATGCAGCTTGCCGGTCTCCGAGAGAACCCCCACCAACCCTCCGGCGAGCTTCACCGAGGTTTCGACGGAATCCGCGATCCGGCGCATCAGGGCCTCACCCGGTTTCATCACCAACCGGTCGACCACGATTTCGATATTGTGCTTCTTCTGTTTATCGAGCGCGATGTCATCGCCTAAATCGACCATCTCGCCGTTGATCCGCGCGCGCACGTACCCCGCCTTGCGCATCTCCAGCAGTTCTTTGCGATATTCACCCTTCCGCCCGCGAACGATGGGGGAGAGGATCTGGAACTTGGAGCCTTCCGGCAGTTCGCAGATGGCATCCACCATCTGCTGCACCGTCTGGGCGGTAATCTCCTGGCCGCACTGGAAACAGAACGGGTGCCCCACGCGGGCATAGAGCAGCCGCAGATAGTCATAAATCTCGGTGACGGTCCCCACGGTGGATCGGGGGTTATGGCTGGTGCTCTTCTGTTCGATCGAGATGGCGGGCGACAACCCCTCGATGGAATCCACATCGGGCTTCCCCATCTGCTCGAGAAATTGCCGGGCATAGGCGGACAACGATTCCACATACCGCCGCTGCCCTTCCGCATAGATCGTGTCGAAGGCCAGCGAGGATTTCCCCGACCCGCTCAGACCGGTCATCACAACCAGCTTGTCCCTCGGAATCTCGACATCGAGATTCTTCAGATTATGTTCACGCGCGCCTTTGATGATGATGGAATTGTTCATAAGCGCGGGATTATATCATGCCGCTCCGCGAGTCTCGGCATACAACCGCCCTGGCCTGCCACAGGGCACCTGCTAGAGCGTCAAAATATCGACACATCTCGACCGCCTGGGGGAGTTTAGTTTTCCGTGAATGTGCCGATAGGGAACTGCGGGAACCTTCGTTCCAACCACAACCACCCACGAATTCGACGGCCGCCATGCACGACGTGCTGAGCCTCTTTAAACGAAATATCAATCAACTGTTCGGGATCACCGTCGACATCCTCAACGTCGGCCGCTCTCTCCAGCAACTTTCGCTCTCCATGCAGATTCTGGCGAATAACGGCGTGGTGCAGGCCGCCAAAATCCCCGGAGGGAAAGGCCGGCCCATGCTGGCGCTGGTGGAAATTCTGAACAACACCCCCAAAGAAATCCGGCCGGAAGTGGCAGCCCTGGAGCATCTCTGTGCAGGGCTGGCCAAGGTCACCGCTAGCAGTTCGAACATCGTCTGGCGATATCACCAGTTGATTGCCAGTCTTCTCTCAGCGATGACGCAAGGGGATCCGTCTTCCAAGTCCAACAAGCTGGACGCCCTCTCTCATCTCCGGTTTACGACGGCGGCCGACGTGACCCAATTGACGCAACACCCGGCGTTCACGTCGGTGGGAGCTCTTGAACGGGAAAATCGCTTGTACCTGGTGAATCACTGCCAGGCCAATCTCGCTGAGCTGCAGGATCGGCTGAAGGATGCCCTGCGCTGTCTGGGGGAAACGCATCAGGCGTTGAACGGCCTCAAGATGATCGGACTCACCGCGCGTTATATGGCGTTCTGCATTTCCTCTGAGGCGGCCGGCCTGGCGGAGGCCGAGTCCAACTTCAAGAACCTGGCGGCCGAAATCAGCCGTGTCGTCGATGATCTCGACCAGAAGACACGTGCGATGAAAGATGCCATCGAACATGGACAAGAGCTCCTCGAATTGCTGCTGAAAGGGCATACCTATGCAAAGTAAGGTGTTGTTCAATAAAGATGAGCATCAATGGGTCGTCATCGGCCGGGATCCCGAAAAGGACGACCACGTCATCGACACGAATGAATATGTGATCATCCATCGCGGCCACGCCATGCTGCTGGACCCGGGAGGCATTCAGATTTTCCCCCAGGTCCTGGCTGAACTCGCAAAGTATGTTCGCATGCAGGACATTAAAGTGATTTTTGCCAGCCACCAGGACCCGGACATCTGCTCGTCGCTGGCCATGTGGCTCGACCTGAACCCGGCGATCAAGACCTATTGTTCCTGGCTGTGGACCGGCTTTGTCAGCCATTTCAGCACAGGCGCCGTCATCACGTTGAACCCGATTCCCGACGACGGCATGCGTATCAAGATCGGCGAGGAAGGCCCGGAAATGGAAGCGGTTCCAGCCCATTACTGCCACTCCTCCGGCAATTTCTCCCTTTACGACCCGAGTGCAGGCATTCTGTTCTCCGGAGACATCGGCGGCGCCCTGGTCCCGGATCACCATGCCAGTCTGGTCGTCACGGATTTCGAGCAGCATATCCAGTACATGCGGGGATTCCATCTCCGCTGGATGCCCTCGACCACCGCGCTCCGTGGATGGGTGCAACGGGTTCGCGCTATCAAGCCCAAAATGATCTGCCCGCAACACGGGTCCATTTTCGAGGGAGAGAACGTCGGCAAATTGCTCGATTGGCTGGAAAGCCTCGAAGTCGGTCAGTGGAAAGGGGCCACCCCGAAGACCGAGACCCGCGCGGCGGCCTAACGCCGGCACCCCGGCGAGCCAAGTGATTTCGCCACCATCGCCCGACCAGTCCCGCGGCCTTGACAACAGGCAAAAGCGGGTGCTACCACCCTCCCATGGTGCGGGCAGAACAATCTCCGATAACCGAGCCGTCTGAAGGCGCGGCGAAAGCCGTCTCGACCTGGTCAGGCCAAGCGCGTGAACAAGCCGTCCAGCGCATGTTCACCGCCATCGCGGGTGTCTACGATCTTAACAATACCCTGCTGAGTTTCGGCCTCCATCACCACTGGAAACGCCTCACGGCCTCCTACGTGCCCACCGTCACCAACGGGCGCGCACTCGACATCGGCGCCGGAACGGCGGACCTCGCTCTGCTGATCGAACCCAAAATGGGCACACAAGGCCATGTGGTGGCCTCCGATTTGAACCATGCCATGTTGGCCGAAGGACTCCGCAAGGTTGCGGGCCGAGGACTTCTCGACCGGATTACCTGCCTGCAGGCCAATGCCGAGCAACTCGGATTCCCTGACGAAACCTTTCATGCCGTGACGACAGGGTTCTGCATGCGGAATGTAGGCAACCTGGCGCAGGCGTTCACAGAAATCCGTCGGGTCTTACGGCCAGGCGGCCGCTTTGTCTGCCTGGAGTTTTCCCGGCCGGCCTATGGCTGGTTACGCGCGCTCTATGATTGGTATTCCTTTCGCCTGCTTCCCTGGGTCGGCACCAAGGTCGCACGGGATCGGACTGGTGTCTACGAGTATCTGCCGGCTTCGATCAGGACCTTTCCCGATCAAGAACGATTGGCCGCACTGCTGCGGGAGGCGGGATTCCATCAGGTGGAATACCGGAACCTCACCGGGGGCATCGTCGCCATTCACATAGCCACGAAGTAACTCTGTTCCATTTTCAATGATCAATGCTCAATTCACTGAAACTGCCTCCTTTGTGAATGCTACATCGTGCCCTTCCCCCGATTGAACATTGAACATTCATGAATTCCATCCTCTACATTTTTCTCCCCTGCAAAAAAGTCTACCCGATCGGCGTGACCTATCTGGCAGACTTTATCCATCGCCGGAAACCCGAGGTGCGACAACGCATTCTTGATCTCTCGCTGTTTCCCGAATCGCAACGCACACAAGCGATTCGCGATGCCGCACTCGACTTCAAACCGGATCTGGTCTGTTTCTCGTGGCGGGACATTCAGATATTTTCTCCCCACGAAGGTGACGCCTCGCTGGAGCATGCCTTTAATTTTTACTTCGCCAGCAATCCGATCAAGCGGGTGGCCGCCTCATTCGCCGGCCTCAAGCAGCTCTACCGGTATTACAGCCACATTCGCGCGAATCTGTCCTATCCCTGGTTGATCCGGAAGGAATTCCCCAAAAGCCAGATTATGATCGGTGGTGGAGCGTTCACGGCGTTTGCCGATCAATTGATCGAGAAACTCCCGGAAGGCACCATTGGAATCCTGGGTGAGGGGGAAGATGCGATTCTGAAGGTGGTCAACGGCGAATCGCTCGAAAACGAGCGCTATATCATCCGCGAGGGAAAACAGACCCGCAAGGGTAATCAGGGGGCCCCTGCGCTATTGGACGCACTGACTGTCGATTTGCCCTATCTGACTTCCATCTTCCCGCAGCACGCCTCGTATATGGACGAATCAATCGGCGTCCAGACGAAACGCGGCTGTCCCTATGACTGCGCGTTCTGCTTATATCCCTACATTGAAGGCAAGCGGGTGCGGTATCGCCCACCCGAAATGGTCGTCAAGGATATCTCCCAGCACTATCATCAATGGGGCGCCCGTCGGTTCTGGTTCACCGACGCCCAGTTTATTACGGGGAAAGAAGCCTACCCCCAGTGCACGGAGATTCTGGAACGAATCCTGAGCGAAAAGCTGGAGATTGAATGGTCGGGGTATATCCGCACTTCACTGATCACGCCAGAACTGGCCAAGCTGATGGTGCGATCCGGTGTCGGAGATTTGGAAGTCGCCATCACCTCCGGATCGCAGGAGGTGCTGAACAATCTGCACATGGGCTTCAAACTCGAACGCCTGTATGACGGATGCCGGTATCTTGCCGAAGCCGGCTTCAAAGGGAAGGTGATCCTCAATTACTCGCTGAACTCTCCCAAGGAGACGGAGGAGAGCCTGCTCCAAAGCGTAGAATCCTACAAAAAGGTCGCCTCAATCCTAGGAGAGGAGCGTGTATTTCCGCTCATGTTCTTCCTTGGAATTCAGCCCAATACTGACCTGGAACATCGGCTGCTGGAAGAGGGCTACCTTTCGGCCGGGTACAACCCGCTCATGCTGACGCCGACGAGCATTCGCAAACTGCTGTACAATCCGGCCCCACTCAACAAAATCATCGCCAAGGCGTGCCTGACGGCCTGGGAGCACAAAGAGGGCAGCCGCGACCCTCGCGCCTGGACTGGGTCACTTTCTCAAACCAGTCCTTCCGAGGGCAAGCCAGATCAGGCCCATTATGCCGATGCGAATCTCATTCGCGGGATTCAGAATAACTCGGGACGTGAAGCGCTCCTAACGTTGGAAGAGATTCTCCGATCACGCCGCCCCGCTCAACCGACAGCCGCTCCCACGGAAAAGACGGCTGTGAGTCCAATGACTTAGCAGCTATCCACAGGCCCTTTAACCACCGTCGGTTTGCTTGCATTCCCCGAGAACACGGTGCTATCATGCCGCTTCTTTTGGGGTAAAGTTCCATTCAACCGTTTGAATTCTTGGCGGTTCTCTGATCTCCATCCCCCTATAGAGTGTTTGCCTAGGAGGCGTTTCGATGTACAAGACGATCTATATCCCGGTCGATAATTCCGACCATTCCAATACAGCCGTCGATGTCGGAGTTGAGCTGGCGAAAACGTATGGCTCGAAGATCGTGGGTAGCCATGTCTACGCGGCGAAGATGCACGATAAGCGATTTAAGCAGATGGAGGCAGGCCTTCCGGAAGAGTATCACGACGAGAAAGAGCTCGACCGCCAGCGCCAAATCCATGACTCACTCATCACCCGTGGGCTTCAGATCATCACGGACTCGTACCTAGACTACGTCGATAAGAAATGTAATGAAGCCAACCTGCCGGTCGAACGTCGCTCACTGGAAGGACGGAACTGGAAAGTCTTGGCGGAGGATATCAACACCAACGCCTACGACCTCGTGATCATGGGGGCCTTGGGAGTCGGAGCGGTCAAAGACAGCGTGATCGGGAGCAACACCGAACGTGTCCTGCGACGCGTGCGCAACTCCGACATGTTGATTATCAAACAGCCGACTCCCGTCGGCTCAGGAAAAATCGTCGTCGCCGTGGACGGCAGCCCCTACTCCTTCGGCGGGCTCATGACAGGTCTGGCGCTCGGCAAAGCCTTTAATGTGCCCGTGGAAGCCATTTCCGCCTTCGATCCTTATTTCCACTACGCAGCATTTCACAGCATCTCCGGCGTCCTCAATGAAGAAGCCGGCAAGGTGTTCCGCTTCAAAGAGCAAGAAAAGCTGCATGAGGAAGTCATCGACAGCGGGCTCGCAAAGATCTACCAGTCGCACCTCGATATTTCCCGCGAAATTGCGCAAGCCGAACAGACCGATGTGAAAACGACCCTTTTGGACGGCAAAGCCTTCGAGAAGATCATTCAATACGTGCGCAAAGAGAACCCGTGGCTCCTCATCGTGGGCCGTATCGGCGTCCACAGCGACGAGGACATGGACATCGGCAGCAACACGGAAAACCTGCTCCGGGCGGCTTCCTGCAACATCCTGGTCTCGAACCGTAAATACGTCCCGCCGATCGACACCCAGGCGGAATACACCATTGCCTGGACGGAAGAAGCCTTGCGCCGAATGGAACGTATCCCCGTGTTTGCCCGCGGCGTCGCCAAAACCGCCATTCACCGCTACGCCATTGAAAAAGGGCACACGATCATCAGCAATACGGTGGTGGATTCCGCCGTCGGCCATATCTTGCCGAAAGGCGCGATGGACGCCATGCGCGCCCTGGGTGGAAACCTGGACGCTGCCGGTATTGATCGCGACAAGATGCAAGCCGACGATTCCGTCGCACAAGATCTGATGGGCTCCACGCTCAGCGGAATGATGACGCAAGTCGTCGAAGAAAAGCCGGCCCTTAGTCCCGGCACGCAGGCCTACCTGGATCGCATGAGCCAGAATTACTTCGTCTGTGACGGCTGCGGCTATATCGGCAAGGGCGACACGCCGGTGAAATGCCCCGTGTGCAGCGCTGAAGGCGATCGCTTCAAACAGGTCGACAAGTCGATCTTCGAAGCGGCCGCCAAAGCGGAGGGTGGCCTTGAGACCGACGTCGCCTATGACGACATTCCCATGCAGTGGACGAAAGATGCCAAGGAAGCGATTCGAGCGGTGCCGGCCGGATTCCAACGCCGCCGGGCCAAAGCCAAGATCGAAAAGAGCGCCCGTAAACTGGGCATGACGACGATCACCCTCGAATACGCCAACCCCATGATTCAAGAAGCGGCGTCCGAAGACTACACCCCGATTTTTGCGAACAAGGGAACCGGAACGGCAGCCCAACCGACGGCCGACTTGCCGACCGCCAACGGGACCGAATCCGGTACGACGAATGGAACCGGCACTGAACAGACCGCGGCTGCCGAAGAACCATCGTCCCCTTATACTTGGACCCCGGATGCGCAGGGTCGGTTAGATCGGGCACCCGAAGGATTCATGCGGGAATGCACCAAGGCGTTGATCGAAAAACACGCCGACAAGATCGGCACGACGGTCATCACCCTGGAAGTGGCGACCGAAGGGATTGAACAGGCCAAAGGCTACATGGCCGATGCCATGAAGACCGGCAATCTGAAGGACATGATTGCCAACCTGACGGGCTCGTCCAAGACCGGAGCGAACCGGTGATGGGAAAGTCGTTGCCGGTTCTCAATATCCCCTTTCTCGGAAACAAGCTGGAGTCACTTCAGCAGCAGATCTCGAAGTTCATCTCCCCGACCTCTCCGGCCGCAGCGCCGAATGATGGCAGGACCGTCGATGACTTCAAGCCCTATCTTGTTGCCCTGAACCTCACCAAGCGATGCAATCTCAAGTGCGATCATTGTTATCTGGACGCGACGACGAAAGCCGGCGGCGGGTCGGATGAACTCAGCACGGAAGAATGCTTCCGCCTCATTGATCAAATAGCCGAAGTGAATAAAGGGTGCCTGCTGGTCATCACCGGAGGAGAACCGCTTGTCCGTCCGGATATTCTCGACATTGCCCGCCATGCAGTCGGACTGGGCTTTATCGTCGTGTTTGGCACCAACGGCATGTTGATCAACGATCGAATGGCCAAGACGCTGGTTGAAATCGGCGTGATGGGCGTGGGCATCAGCATTGATTCGCTCAATCCTGACAAACACGACCACTTTCGCGGAGTGCCGGGCGCCTTTGCCAGCGCATTGGCTGGGATTGAGGCCTGCAAGCGCAACGGTCTCCAGTTCCAAGTGCACTTCAGCGCCC
>DAONAB010000068.1:9728-11709 GCA_035400805.1 Nitrospira sp.
GGGATTGAGGCCTGCAAGCGCAACGGTCTCCAGTTCCAAGTGCACTTCAGCGCCCAGCCCATGAACTATCAGGAGCTGCCTGCAGTGGTGGAATGGGCCCATACTCTGGGCGCACGGGTCCTCAACGTCTTTTTCATGGTCTGTACTGGTCGCGGTGAAGAGCTGACGGACATCACCCCAGAGCAGTATGAGGAAGTATTGGGCTACTTGGTGGATTGTCAGGACCAATATAAAGACATGCTGGTCCGAGCTCGTTGTGCCCCGCACTTCAAACGGCTGGCTTACGAAAAGGATCCCAATTCCCCGCTGACGAAAGCCACGGGCTATATGGGCGGGGGGTGCCTTGCCGGGACGAATTATGCGCGCGTCACCCCGAACGGCGAACTGACGCCATGCCCCTATATGCCGCTGTCGGCCGGCAATGTTCGTGAGACGAGCTTTGCTGATTTATGGGAACGATCGGATGTGTTTAATTCCTTCCGATACCCTCAGCTCAAAGGCAAATGCGGTGACTGCGAATATACCGACATCTGCGGCGGCTGTCGGGCTCGGCCCTATGTGGATCATGGTGACTGGCTGGACGAGGATCAGTGGTGCCTCTATACGCCCAAAGGCGGCGAAAAGATCAAGGTCGCATTCAACACGCCAGAAGAAAGCGAAGTGGCATGGGATGAAGCCTCCGAGCTTCGGCTCAGCCGAATTCCCTATTTCCTCCGCGCCATGGTGAAGAAGGGCGTGGAACGTCATGCCCGTGAAAACGGGATCACCCTCGTGACCATCGAGTTGATGGAAGAGCTGCGAAAAAAGCGTTTCGGTAACGACGCGCCGGTCTTCAATTTCGATATGAGAGGGAAGGACTAGGAGCCGGCGGGAGACGCTTTCCTGCGGTAGACCACGCTACCTTCGCGATCCGCCCTAGCCGATTTAACATGGATTCCGTACAAAGCATCTTCCTGGACCTGAACCAGCTGATTCCCATCGTCAATCACTGGTTCCATCTCCTCTCGGCGGTGATCTGGATCGGTGGACTCGCGTTCATCGTGATGGCCGTCAAGCCGGGCCTTGCTGAAGCCGCTCTACCCAAAGAATATGTCCGTCCGATCACCGATGCTTTTTACAAACATTACAAGCGGGTGGCGGGGATCCTGTTGGTCGTCCTGCTATTCACCGGCGGCATCAACCTCCATTACGTCAATCAGATCTTCGTTTCTCAGACCGGCCAGGGCATGCAGAACCATCCCAAGTATCTCTGGATCTTCTGCATCAAGCTGATTCTGGTCCTGTGCCTTCTCACGCTGTTCCTCTATACCGTCATTTTCAAATCGGATCAGGACGAAGAAGAGGAAGGGGAAAACTACGAGTCGATTCCCTTTCAACGCGCTGCGCTCTGGATGGGATTTTTTATCATCCTCTGCGCCGCCGCCATGAAGCACTTGCATCAATAGTCACGCGCCCAACATTCTCTCTTCACGCCCACAACTTTCCGTCACCAGTTTTCTTGCTGGGCCGCTGCGCCACGAACATCCCCGCAGTTCCACCTCCTTGACAGCACGTCTTTTAAAATCTATTGGCATTCATCGGGCGATCCAGGTACCCTTCGTCCGCGCATATGGCATGTGAGTTGCTTACTGCTACGGAGAGGGCCGCGAGTTTTATCGCTCGACCATCGCCGCCCTTGCTCATACAAGAAGATGCCGTCGTCTCGGTTCCTTAAGCATCGAAGTGACCATGCCTATCCCGACTCATTGCTCTCGTCCTTCATGAGGAGATGAATCATGCGCATCCGCCTGCACCGCCCCTTGGTCCTAGCCGCATTCTTGCTTGTAGTCTCCCCCCTGCATTGCCGGGCCATCGATCCGGTCCCGATCAAAGCACCCAGCTACTCGCTGAACCAGGGATTGTCCGACCAGGACCTGCAGCAGTGGTACCATCTATCGGCTGGAACACAACTGATTCCTTATGATTGGTTCCTGGCACTCCT